>DAOLIQ010000045.1:0-26323 GCA_035328465.1 Ignavibacteriaceae bacterium
GAAGTGATTGCCAGTCTTTTCTGATCTTAAATATTTTGCTTTGGGTTGATAGTGGGTTATCTGCAGTACCATCTTCAAGTATTTTTCCAGGTTGAAGTCCGTCTCGATAAGTATTGCCGTTGACCCGGATTTCACCATTAACTTTACCACCCCAAACTAATCCATCATTAAAAATTGCGGCGATAGTAGCAGAATCACCTCCGGGCCAAAAGAATCCGCTGGCATCGGTTCTTAGATCGTGAGAACCCATTCCATTATTGCCAATCCACATCTTTATCTCGTTAATAGAAATGTAATCTGTTGGTTGATACACTGATATATAGATTGGGTATTCTGTTAAATTCAATATATCCGGATTGTTAGAATCTTCAATTTTTATTTTTATGCTGTCAGCAAAAAGTAGAGGAACAGACCAGTTGTAAACCCCGCTATCTGCATTTACATTTGAAACAATTATATTCCAGTCAATTCCTTCATTGGTCGAATAGTATATATTTACTTTTTCAACATTACTGCTGTACCATCTAATTTCATAAAAGTTAAAGGTAAGTAATTCTTCTCCACCCACGGGTGAAAGTATATTTATAGCAGTATATTCTCCTGAAGAATCTGTTTTGAGCATCCAAAGTGCGTCATAATAATAGTACCATTTGCCTGTCAATAACAACGAGTAGTTAATCGTTTCTAAAATACTAAAGCCTTGCCCAAAAATATTTTTTGTCCAGATTATATTTCCTTCTTCATCCATTTTTTGAATTGAATATGGATTGTTGTAGTCTGAATTATTAACGAATATTATATAGTTACCATCTGAAGACTGAATAACGGGACCAGGGTCCTTAAGGAATTCACGAAACCAGATAACGTTGCCCAGTGAATCGAGTTTCCTAAACATTTTATCACCGGTAATAATAATATTGCCGTCTGAAGATTCTGAAACAAAGTTGTGTTTTTTATAAAAAGTAGAAAGACTATCGCCATTTAGGTTTATTTTCAAAATTGTCGATTTAAATCCAACAGCATAGGCATTTAGACCCAACTTATTTATACTAAAATTTCCAATAATGAATGATGGGATATTAGCCATAATTTTTTTATGCCAAAGTACTTTTGGCTGGTCATCAATTTTAAGAATACTGATTGGATTTTCCGGGTACTGATCTCCATAGGCAATTAAGTAACCCCCATCATTAGCGGGCGTCATAGAACATCCACTTAAAGTTGAATCGCTGATAAGATTAGTATTTAATGTCTCATTACCTGCATAATCAAACTTTCTGATATTTAAAGTATTAATATTATCAACGCTCTGAATTGTGAGGAGAAGTATTTCATTTTGCGCCGTAACCAGGGTTTGGTCAGATGGCCTGAATAATGATTTGATTGTACTGATTTCTTTACGCCAAAGTGTATAACCCAAATTATTTATTTTCATTAAAACTATATTTGTCCACTCAGGAAGAAAACCACCGGCGATATATATAGAGTTGCTTCTACTTCCGACGATTAAAAAACTACCATCGGGGAGTTCAAATGATTTTAGTCCAACCAGCGACGGTTCTCCAAAATTAGGATAGCTTCTTTCAAAGGTAATTGTTTGCGCATTAGCGGCTATTGAAACTATAATAGTCAATAGAAAACGAAACAGTATAATTCTTTTCTTCATAGAAATCACCTCCTGAGTTTCATTTCAACATCACCATCTTTTTTGTTTCAGTAAAGCCGCCTGCCCCGCTTACTGGGTTAACCTGCATTCTGTAAAAGTAAACTCCACTTGGTAGAGACGTTGCTCGCAACGTCTCTACGTTAAATGCCACTTCATAATTACCTGCAGACTGTTCTGTATTCACCAGTGTTGCTACTTCTCTGCTAAGTATGTCATACACTTTTAGAGTTACGTGAGAAATATTAGATACTTGATATTGTATGATAGTTGTTGGATTAAATGGATTTGGGTAGTTTTGCGAGAGTGAAAACTCTGTTGGCAAATATACTATTTCATCAGTCCCCGTTAGAACTCCACCATTGTTTGTTCTGAACAATTTCCCATCGTCTCCCAAAATCCAGCCGTGAATAGAATCTGAAAAAACAATGTCTCTTAATTTCAATTCGGTTGTATCGACAAATATTTCACCCCAGGTAATGCCCGAATCACTACTGAAATAAAGATTATCATAATCAGTAAAAAAAACTTTTGATGCATCGCCTGGAATGAATTCAAAATCGTTTCCCCAGCTTTCTCCCAATTGGGACTCTGTCCAGGTACCTCCCCCATCAGTTGTTTTGTAAATTGTACCGACACATTGCGGATTGCAAGTTATTGATTGCAATAAAATTATTTCCTCATTAAAACATTTAAGCACTGTGCAAGAACCATTATAATTGGCTTCGATCCAGCTTGCACCTCCATCGCTCGTTTTGAATAATTTTTGCGGATTTATTCCCGATTCATAAAAGTAACCGTGCATCAAATCAGTAAAATCGAGCCTTCGCCAAGTATCACCGGAAACTACATCAATAAAAGTTGTATCATTTGATTTAACCCAGGATGAACCGCCATCTGTAGTAAGTAAAAATACTGCCGGTTTATTCTGAAATGGGAAAGGTGCATCGCCCATTGCAACCCCGTTTGATTCATCAAACATTTCAATGTAATTCATAAAATCTGTTTGTGATTCGTCATCAAATTGAATTGACCAATTTTCGCCAGCATCAGTGGTAGCAATTATTTTTCCAAGCTCTGTTGCTATCCAAAAGTGGGATTCATCAGAAATAGAAACATCTATTCCTGTTTCGGTAATTGTGTCCGGCAGAAAAATATTAATCCAGCTGTCCCCTCCATCTGTTGTTTTGAAAAGTCCTGCACTAGTTGAAATTAACGCATTATTACTATCGGATGCATCAATCGTCCATCCTATTCCCCAATCACTTGGTAAGCCATTCGTTTGTCTTACCCATTGTGCATCAACAGAAGTTGAGAAAGAAAAAAAAGCTGTAAGTAAAAAAAACAATAAAAATGATTTCACTTTATCTTTCCCTTTTCATTTGTCACAAAAATACTTCTCTTTTAAACAACTTACTGCGGAGAAACTCATTAAGCAGATTCCGGTTCTCGGCCCTATCCCGGCTTTAAGAGTTCCCCGCAGAAGTTCGACCAGGCATTGCCCCTGCCGGTCTGACACAACACTCCAACATAAGTGCCATAAAAATCAATTGGGTTCGATCATGAATTAAGAGAGATTTTAAAGAGTGTTTAAAATGGAATGACCCATCACCGTTTTATTTCTGCTTCTATTCAAAACTAAATGAGCTTTGAAAAACATTTAGATGGAGAAATTATTAAGATTCGATTTCTTCTTCTCTTTAAACAGAGAGAACTGAGTCAACTGTTGAAAACTACTACGAAATATTTTCGCGTGTTGCGAATATTTTTCGCATCAACTAAAAATTGAATTTAAGGTTCAGCGAAATATTTGACGGAGAATTATGAAAAAGATCTGAAGTTATTTCTGCATTCAATTTTTCAGCAAAGAGATCGTCTGAAAAAAAAAGCAAATCTATTTGTGAGTAAAGCCAGAGAACAACCGACGTAACAATTAATGTGTTTCTAATTTTGTACGCAGAATTGTACGTGTCATATTTATTTTGAATTAAATTCAAATCGGTTTCATTGAGATAAGAATTTTGTTTTTTATTAGAATCAAAAATAAAATAAATCATTGAACTAATACTTGCGGCAGAAATTGAAGTAAGAAACCACCCTTTAAAATCCTGTTTAAGATAAAGATGCCCAAACCCCGGCAGCAATGCGGAACGAATAACAGCGTTGGAAAAAATATCTTTCTCAATTTTTAATAACCCAGGGTTTGAAAGAAAGGTTGTAATTGAATCCGGCACTTCATTCTTAGTATTAGCATTGCCTTTTATTTTAATGAAATCACTCCTGATTTTTTCAAAAAGGTTAATAATCTTTGGAGATATTTCAGAAGGGTTGGGGGAATATTCGGGATTGATATTCAGTATTTCTATAAAACTGCTTCGGGCTGAATCTTCTTTAGCAATTGAATAGAAAGATATTCCTCTTAATAAATAAACATTAATCAGACTCTCAGCGGGCAGCTCATCTTTATTCTGAAGAAGCGTATCTGACAAGGAAATAACGCCGTAATAATTAAATGACTGAAATCTTGAGTTTAATTTTTCCAGCCCGATTTCCTGTGCTGATGCCTGCAACGCCGGGAGTAAAATAATAAGTAAAACAAATGTTTTGATTAATTTCATCGCAGCAAAATCATTTTCTTGGTTTCAATAAAATCGCCTGATTGCAATTTGTAAAAATATACCCCGCTTGGTAACGGTGTTGCTCCTAACCTCTCAGCATTAAATTCAATTTCATAACTGCCTTCGGGTTTGAAATCATTTACTAAAGTTGCGACTTCCTTTCCTAAAATATCATAAACTTTCAAAATCACCTTTGACATTTGACTTTTGACATTTGACTTTATAGAGTAACTAATTTTTGTGGTTGGATTAAACGGATTTGGATAGTTCTGAGAAAGCTCAAAGCTGGTGGGGGTTTTACGGAAGTTGTCCTCTGCACCTGTTAGCGAAAAATCAAGTTTTTCAAACTCGCTCACAATTTCAGCAGAAGCATTATACCCGCCAAAAACAAAGATCGCATCATTAACATAAGCAGCCATATTCAATGCTCTGCCGTAGTTTAGATCCGGTCCTGTTTCGACACTGTAACCAGTAGGAGTAGCACTAAAAATATCTACACTTGAAAGAGGATAAGTGCTCTCGTTATAGCCACCAATCAAATAAATTTGATTTGAATCTCCAAATCGAACTGCCGAACCGCCGGCACGCGGAACAGGCAGCTCAATCGGTAACTCTTCAAAAGTATGATTGACTGTACTAAATTTAAAAATCTTTTGAGAAACTCCATTGAAGACCCCGCCAAAAATATAGATATCATCACCGATTGCTGCGCACATTTGCTGTTCGGGTAAAATATCAAATGAATAAAGATTATTCTCTTGAAAACTTACCGCCCCTGTTGTCAGGTCATACTCGACTAAATAAGGCAGTTGTCCAAAATTGGGTCCGCTTAAAGGATTGCCGCCGATGACATAAAATTTTCCATTACGAATTATACCCGATGAAAATATTCTTTGGAAATTACTATTCTCGTCTAAATAATTTGACCCGATTGGAACACTCCAGAATTCAATTGATGAATCACTTGAAGCAGAATTAAATACGCCGCCAAAATAATAAACCGTGTCTCCAACAAAATCTGAAGCGAAACCAAATCGGGCTTCCTGCATATACGTATTTAACTTCCAGATAAAAAGGAATGTGGAATACTTTTGTATCCAGTTCACGTAACTTTGTGTTGAATCAGACCACCCTCCCATAATATAAACATTACCATTGTTTGGAAAGGCTTGTCCGCCGGCAATCGGTAATTGCATTTCGCCAACTACCTGCCAATCAACTTGCGCTAATAGTGTGTTAGAAATTATGATCAGCATAACGATAAATATTTTCATTGCAGATTCCTCTTTTGTTTCTTTATTGATGAGGTATTTACAACTTTCGCACCAGAAAAAATGATTAATCTTTCTTTCATAATTAGTGGAATTTGTGTCGAATAACCAGACTATCACCGCCTTGGATATTTAGCTCTTCGGTGTACTCCTTGAAATCAGGATTTTTAATACTTAGAATAATTTTGCCCGGAATAATTTTAATAGGAGAATTCAGAGGAGTTTGTCCAATGAATTTTCCGTTAATAAAAATTTCACCCCATGGATAAACTTCACAATAAATATATGCTAAATAATCATTTAAATTTATGTTTATACTTTTTGCTTCATCATTTTCAATTTGAATAGCTCTGTGTATCTCGGGGTAATCCGGATGGCGAAATAATATTTCGTGAAAACCCTCAGATAATTTAATAGGATTTTTCAACGGAGTAGTTTCAATTACCTGATTATCAATAGTAATTTCAGCCCAGGGAATGCATTCAATCCATAAAGTACCTATTGCTTCCCCGTTTTTATTTTCAAGTCTGTAATCCTCATTTAAATCTTGCGCAACAATTTCTTTATTCATTTGAGAGTTTGTTTCTTTAATCGGTGTTTCAATTATTTTATAGCCGTCATTGTAACCAATTCTTGATGAATCTTTGATTTCTCTTGATGACGGAAGAGAAGATAATGAATCAGTATTGCCAGAAGTAAATTTTATTTGGTCAAAAGAGAATTGATTCTTAAAGAAATATATCAAAGCAGCAATTAGAACAATTAATGCGAATGCAGGTACGAATTTCAGAATGAATTTTTTTTTCTTTATGAATATGGTTTTCGTTTCGGTTTCTGTCTTGTCGAAACCGAGGATAAGAAGAGCTTTTTCTGCGCTGCTGCTTCTTGCATCACAATTTTTTTTCAGAAGATTGATAAGAAGCTGCTGATATTTTTCCTTAAGTATTTTTATCTCAGGAAGAAGTAAATCCTCATCATAATTCAAAATATTATTTAATGATTCGTTAACATCTTTCCCTAAAAAAGGATTCCTGCCAATAAGCAATTCATAAAATATTATTCCGGCAGAAAAAAGATCGCTTTTAATTGTCAATCTTTCTCCACGAATTTGTTCGGGTGACATATAGCAAGGAGTGCCGACAATTGAATACTGATCTGTAATAAAATTCTCATCAGACGTGAATGCCAAACCAAAGTCACTGATTTTTAGTTTTAAAGAATCATCTACGAGAATATTTTCAGGCTTCAAATCGCGGTGGATAATATTATTTTTATGTGCGTATCTTAAAGCCTTGAGGATTTGCGCAATCAAAAATTCTATTTCGCTTTCAGTAAAATTCTTTTCACCAAATAACTTTCGAAGATTTTTACTTTCGAAATATTCAAATGATATATAAAAATATTCCTCCGAAGTTCCGAAATCGAGTACACGAATAATGTTTGGATGATCAAGTTGGGCAAGAATTCTACCCTCTCGTTTAAAGCGTTCAATTTTCTCAAAATCTTTTGACGTACTTGTATTGAGTGTTTTAAGAATTATTCTTTTATTAAGGAAAACATGATCGGCAAGATAAACCGCACTGTGCTCGTCCTTTTTCAGACACTCAATAATGTTAAATTTTCCAAATAGAGTTGCACCGGTTCTATCATCCATAATATTACTTATTCATTTCCTGAAGTTTCAATTGAATCCATCTAACCGAAACTCCGAGCGATTGAGCTGCAAGAGTTTTATTGCCGTCAAATTTTTCGAGACGCTTTTTCAATAAAAATAATTCGATGTCGCGAAGTGTTCCATTCAATTCGGCTAAATTATCATTGTCTTCAAAAATCAAATGCTCGTCGGTTATCTTATCTGTTTCGCAAATGATTACAGCACGATGCAGAACATTTATCAATTGTCTCACGTTTCCGGGCCAGGTATATGCTTCAAGTTTCCTCATTGCTTTGCGATCAATAGTAAATTCTTTCCCGGATAATTTTTTTAGATAGAATTTTGTAAGTAAAGGAATGTCACTCAATCTTTCGCGCAGAGGGGGGATTCTGACCGGGAATACATTTAATCTGTAAAAAAGATCTTCACGAAATTTCCCTTGCGAAACCAGGGAATGCAAATCACGATTGCTTGCAGCAATAAGTCTAACATCAACTTTCCTAACTTCTGTATCGCCAAGGCGGATTATTTCTTTGTTTTCAATTACACGTAGAAGTTTTGCCTGCACCGAAAGTGACACATCTGCTATTTCATCGAGAAAAAAAGTACCCCCACCAGCAACTTCGAGCAATCCTTTTTTATCAGCATCTGCTCCCGTGAAAGCACCTTTTTTATAACCAAACAATTCGCTCTCTAAAAGATTATCAGGAATAGAACCGCAAAATTGCGCAAGGAAGGGCTTGTCTTTTCTATCACTTAATTTATGAATAGCCTGTGCGGTGATATCCTTGCCGGTTCCTGATTCCCCAAAAATTAAAACGGTCGCTTCACTCTTTGCAACTTTATTCAACATTACTGAAAGCTCTCTCATCGGTTTACTTTCGCCAATAATATCAGGAATTTGTACTGCCGTTTCAACTTGATTTGTCAGGATTAAATTTGCCTCTTCAAGTTTTTCTACTCTGTTTATTCTATCTAAAGAAAGGGAAACAAGGTTGGATGTAAAATTTAGAAATGTAAGATTTTCTTCATTAAATTCTTTTCGATCAGTTTGACTGTCTGCTAAGATCACTCCCCAAATTTTATTCTCCCGGAATACAGGCACTCCTATTACAGATTTAATCTTTCTCAACTGTACGCTCTCAAATTGTGAAAGTTTTGGATCTGACTGAACATCGTGATATAAAATCGCTTTTTGTTTTTTTATAACTTGCTGAATAACTCCGGATGAGAATTCTGTAATATCTGATATTGATTCTTTATTAATGTTCCGTGCTGCAAGTATTATAAAATTACTTTTATCTTCGTCATACTTTACAAAAACGCCTCGCTCAGCATTGATAACATTGATGATGAAGTCTATGACATTTTCCAGAAGTGAATCCTGATAGTTCGAGCTGTTGAGCAGAGAACTAATTTTAAAAAGCGACTCAAACTGTTCGGGTGAAAGTTTTTTTATTTCGCGAAAATCATGTTTAAATAATTTGCTCATTATAAATCTCTATTCAATTCTGAAAGTTGCAGGTTTAGATCTGCTGCGGTTCAAGAACTCATCTATTGCCCAAATGACCCAAAAATAATCACCGCTTATGAATGATGAATCTGTCAATACAGAGATATCGCTGGAGGAAATATTTTCTTTTTGCCAGACTAACTCTGCAGGACTTTGGTTTGTAAAGATTTGAACTGTATAATTAAAATCAAACCCCGGTAAAAATCTTTCCCAGTTTAAAAATACCGGCTGACTGGTAATCTCATTATTTAATGGTGATAATAATTTTACCTCCTCCCTGATTATTCTTTTTACATTTGAAGAACCAACATTAAATAATCTTCCAGTTAAATCTTCGACCACGAAATCAAAGTCTTTTCCGATTGCTTCATCAATCGAAACCACGGTTAATTCTGATAAAGAAAATTTTCTCTCATAAAATCCTGTTTCAGAATTGAATTGAAGAACTTGTTTCGTGTTAAAAACCGGAGATTCAACAAATACCGAATCAATATCATTTGCCCCATCCTCATCCGATAGTTTTACAGCAACAAACAATTCATAAAGCTGCGTGAATTGAAACCTGTTTTGAACTATTGAATAAATTTGAATGCTGTCGGCTATTGGTTTTGCATTCAAAAAAGTTTCGAGGAATTTTTTCTTTTCGGCTCCCCACTGAATAAATAACGAATCATCACTGTACAAATCATTTCTGAAAATTAGCCAGCCGTCAACTTTTTCAAGATTGACAAAAGTATAATCTCCATTATTATCTGTGCGGACAGTTGTTAGATTATTTTTCCAAATTACTTCTACTTCTTTTATGGGTAAATTCGGAAAACCTATGGCTTTAACCGATCCTTCAATTGATGCAAGATTATTTTCTGCATTTTGCGGATCCAACGGGTTGTTTCGGGGAGCTTCGCAAGAAGAGAGTAAGATCGCAATTACGAATGAAAAACAAGCAGATATTAAGATTAATTTTTTCATTATAATTAAATAGAAAAGTTTTTACTTTGTTTTAACACTTATAAAATAACTAAAAAAAAGAAATGATTCTGCTGATTTACGCATCACGATAAAGAGGAAAAATGAATTTTTATTTTTTGATCATTGCATTAATTGTGATCCTCGGTTTAATAGAATGTTATTTTATTAAGAGAATGAATAAAATTCTCGCAACTATTTGTGAATTTTTAAGGGGCAAGAATAAAAAATATTTTCTGTTTACATATTTAGTCACGGCTAATATGTATCCAGCATTTCTGATTTATAGCTGGGGGTACGCAGCAATTACAGAGAACTCACCTATTGTTCCGCAGAATATATTTTTTGATTTCTTAGTATTATTTCCTTTTTGGTGGATGCTCGTTTTTACTGCACAGTTAATTCTATTTGTGCTGTTATTTGATCTTATCCGTCTGATAATTTTTCCATTCACAAGAAAAATCAGAGAAAAAATATTTAAGGTCGAATCTTATGTTGTTTTTGTGCTGGTAATATTTTTCCTGCCGTATGTTCCATTTCGCTTCTGGTATGATTATCAAAATATTTCTTTAAACAAAGTGGAAATGCCGGTTAAGAATTTGCCTGTTGAATTAAAAAATTTTAAAATAGTTTTTATTTCCGACACACAAGCCGATAGATACACAAACGATGCAAGACTTTCTGAATTTGTTTCGATTATTAATTCGTTAAATGCTGATCTGGTTTTGGTGGGGGGAGATATTATAACATCAACTCCCGATTACATTCCTGCCGGAGCGAAATATCTCGGTAATATAAAATCCAGGTGTGGTGTTTATTCTTGCGTTGGCGATCATGACAACTGGGCTTATCGCAATGATTTTGAAAGAAGCAGAAGCGAAGTGAAATTTGCTTTGTTAAAAAATAATGTGAGAATGCTGGATAATGAATCTTTAATGATTCCTCTTAAAGATTTTAAATTATTCCTATCCTTCACAACCAATACTTATATGGATAAAACAAGTGATCGTATACTGGATAGCCTGGCTGAGCAAAGTACAGGTTCGGATTTTAAAATAATAATAACACACCAACCTTTGAAGAATGTGATTTTAAATTCTGTCAAAAATGATTTCGACTTAATACTTGCAGGACACACACACGGCGGGCAAATAACTTTTCTCTTTCCATTCTATAATCTATCCCCGACAATATTTGAAACTAAATATTTACGCGGTGAATTTGATTTTGGTAAAACGAAAATGTTAGTCTGCCGAGGACTTGGAATGTCGCTTGCCCCGGTACGTTATAATTCAACTCCTGAAATTCTATTGATTGAATTAATAAAACAAAAATAAAATTTTAGATTACTTGATAAATGTTTCGTTTATAAAATCAAATTCTTCTTGTGTCAATGGTTTATCGGCTGCGAATAAATTTGATTTAACCTGACCTAAATTTCTAAAACCGGGGATTACTGCTCCGACAAAATTATAATGAAGCAAATACTGCAAAGCAGCTCTGCCAAGTTCTTCGATTGAAGATCCAAATTTTTGTTTCATCTTTTCAATTCTTGGTTCGAGCCATTCAAGATGTTCTTTTGAAAAACGTTTTAACCCTCTGCGATGATCACCAAATTCAAATTGCGGAGGATTTTGGGATGAGTATTTCCCGAGCAGCAAGCCTTCACCGAGTGGTCTGAATGAAACGAATGAAATATTTCTTTCTTCGATTATTTTTCTCGTTGGAGAATTAGAATTAATAAAATCGTTTTCTATCGGGTTTGCAAAACTTTGGATTACTTCGGGATTTACTTTAGGAATTAGTTTCATAAAATCTTCATTTGAATATGCCGATTGGCCAATCACTCTTATTTTTCCCTCCTCCTTTAATTTGTAAATTACCTCTATCGCATCGTCAAGATATTTATCTCTTTCTCCAAAATCACCATGATGGAAATAATAGATATCAATGTAATCGCGATTAAGATTAACGAGGGACTGTTCGCATTGATGACGAATATGTTTAGGTTCATACGCGTGTGCAGCAGTGCCGGGGAACCAGCCAATTTTTGTGGAGATAACAAAATTGTTTGTACGGTTTCCAAGAATCCGTGCAAGCATTCTTTCTGCACGACCGTTACCGTACACATCAGCATTATCAAAATGATTAACGCCGTTATCGATGGCAAAGTTTATTGCTTCTCTGATTTCCGATTCATCAACATCTGCCCACCCGTTCGGATCGCCGTTAACCCAATTTAGACCTCCCATCGTCCAGCAGCCAAGCGATATTTCTGAAATTTCTAATTCGGTTTTTCCAATTTTCCTGTATTTCATTTCTCATTTCCTGTATTATTTTTTATCTCGATCAATCCACCGTGCAAGATCTTTTGCAAAGTAAGTTAAAAACATATCTGCTCCGGCGCGCTTGATTGCAAACGCAGCCTCAACCATAACTCGCTCTTCATCAATCCAGCCGTTTGCACCGGCAGCTTTTATCATAGCATACTCACCGCTAACCTGATAAGCCGCTGTAGGCATTCCAAATTTTTCTTTAACCGCTCTGATAACATCAAGATATGCACCGGCAGGTTTTACCATAACAATATCTGCGCCTTCTTCAATATCTTCTGCAACTTCGCGCAAAGCTTCATTCACGTTTCCAATATCCATTTGGTGTGACCGTCTATCACCGAAAGCTGGAGTTGAATCTGCAGCATCTCTAAATGGACCGTAAAAACCGGAAGCGTATTTTGCAGCGTAACTCATAATAGGAATTTTAGCAAAGCCTTTGTAATCCAATGCTTTTCTAATTGCAGCAACTCTTCCGTCCATCATATCCGAAGGGGCAATCATATCAGCACCGGCTTCGGCATGAGTTACCGCTTCTTTTGCAAGCAGAGAAATTGTCTCGTCATTTAAAATATCTTCACCGTTTAAAACGCCGCAATGCCCGTGCGATGTGTATTCGCACATACAAACATCTGTAATGATTAATAAATCTTTTACCTCTGCTTTGATTGCGCGTATTGCCTGCTGAATAATTCCATTTGCATCGTAAGCACCGGAACCAACTTCATCTTTATGTTCGGGAATACCAAAAAGAATTACGGCAGGAATTCCGAGATTACGAACTTCTTTGCATTCTTTTACAAGTTCATCAATTGATAATTGAAAAACTCCGGGCATAGATTTAACGGGATTTTTGATTTGCGTTCCCGGCACAACAAACAGCGGATAAATTAAATCATTTTTGGTTAGCACTGTTTCGCGAACCATATCACGCACAAGCGGATTGTATCTTAAACGACGATGACGAATAGTTGGAAATGAACTCATGATTTCTCCAATGTAGAATTTAGAATGTATAATGTAGAATTAAATTTCTTTTGATGATTTAATAATTGATGTTAATAATTTTGACAATTCTTCGCAATCACTAAAAAGACTTGTGAATTCTTTTTCTGAAATAATCTCTGACTCTTTTAATAATTTAAGCCAAAACTCAGTTTCCCTTGATTCTTTTAATGAGATTCCAAGCTTATTAATGAAATCTTTTTTTGTAAAAGCACTCTGAGCTTCAGATACATTTGCTCCAATTGAAGTTCCCGATCTAAGTAATTGTTTAAATAAAGAATTTAAATTGTAATTATCTTTTAATTTTACTTTATAAAACTTGATAATTCTGACTGCAAAGTGAAAACTCTTTTCAAGAATAGGATTATAATATTTTGCTGTGGGTTCTTTTATTATCATTCAAAATTCTAAATTCTACATTTATCTTATTTGCTACAAGCTCTGCATTTTTAATGCAATCCCCAACAGAAATTCCACCTCGGAAATTACCACTTATAAACAAACCAGGATTCTTTTTCTCAAAATCATCAAAAAATCTTTCGTGTTCAACATATCCTAAATTGTATTGCGGAATTGCTTTTTCCCAAAATCTATCTGATGTATAAACCGGATCGGCACTAATTCCCATTAGCGATTCAAACTCTTTTCTGACTCTTGTTAGCAATGATGCCCTATCTTCTTTTACAAATTCAGGGTTGCGAGATCCACCGATAAACAATGTAAACGCTGCTTTGTTTTCATCTGTTCTGTCTGAAAAGATTACAGAACTCCAAAGCGCACCAAGAAAAGATTTGTTTTCTTTTGCTGGAATTAAAAATCCGAATCCATCTAATTCTTGTTTGATATCTTTTCTATTATATACCAAATAATAAACTAAAACAGGCGGATAATAAATTGCCTCGGCATGAGTTTTAAATTCTTTATCATACTTTGCAAATAGTGAGCTTGCTACAAAAGATGGAATTGTTGAAAGCACAGCATCGCAATCAATTTTATTTGTTACTCCATTTTGCTGATATGATATGGAAAATCCACTTTCATTTTTATCAACAGAAACAACTTCGCTGGAAAGCAAAACATTGTTGCCGAAATATTTTTCAATTGCTTTGGGAAGGGCAATCATTCCACTTTTAAATGAAAGCATTTTTGCAGACTGCTTTGCGACCTCAGCACGTTTTTTTCTTTCGCGGATACTTCGAACCGTTCCAATAATTAGTCCGCCATACTTTTCTTCCAGCGCATAAAGTTTTGGGAAAGCAGATTTAACACTTAAGTCTTCAGGTCTTCCGGCGTAAACACCAGCTACAAAAGGATTGATTGCATAATCCAAAAATTCTTGTCCCAATCTTCTCTTTACAAACTCAGCAAGACTTTGGTAATATCCATCATTTGATCTTCCGATAAATGGTTCAGCCATCAGGCGAAATTTTGCTTTGGTGGAAAACAATTTTGTTTTTATTAATCCTTGCGGAGACATTGGAAGAGAATGAAGTTTGTTATCACGAAGAATATATCTTTTATTTGCAAGTTTACTTGCGTAGAGAAGTTCAGGTTCAAGTTCAAGTTCACGAATTAGCTGTCCAATAACAGGGGTAGTTTCAAGTGCGCTGTTCGGTCCGCGATCAAACATAAAACCATTTTCAATTACGCTTTCAATTGATCCGCCGACAGAATTTCTCTTTTCTAAAATCTTTACATCAAATCCCTTTTTTGATAAAAGGTATGCAGATGTTAATCCAGAAATTCCCGCGCCGATAACAACTATTTTTTTATTCATAAATCTTTCTCTTGAACCTGAACTTATTATTTATATTCTTAATTCAAATTTACTAAATGAGGAGGAACCGCACGAAGTCTGAATTCAAAGAATACAATAAAGTTCAGATAGTACTCAACTAATTTCCGTTTTAATTTGCTCTGACGCTAACTTCAAAAGAGTGTTTACTGTTTTCCAATTTCTGGTTGTTGCAATCATTTTTAATTTTTTTTCAAAAAAAATATTTGACAATTTGGTTTTTCCGTATCCATTTGCACAGTGCAAATAAATTTCTTTACCGTTGATGATAAATCTATCAGGGGAGAACTCAACCTTACTTAGAATCTCGCTGTTGAGTTTGTTCGGACTATCGGCAATAAAAGTAATGTAAAGCTTTTCTGTGTTAATACTTTTTTCTTTCAAAAAAGGATTTGAAGAAATAATTTCCTGCATTTTATCGATTGATCTAATTATAACGGCGACATTAAAGTTGTATTTCTTGGTTATAGTGTCCTGAATCTTTTTAGCAATTACAAGCGAAGGTATTTCGTTGTCTGAACAAAAAATTACATTTCCGCTTTGGATGTAAGTTCTCACCTTTCGCAGTCCAATTTCTTCATACAAAATTTTCAGATCAGTCATCAGAATTTTCTTTTGTCCGCCGACATTGATTCCGCGCAGCATCGAGATATAAGTTTTCATAAAAACAATTTTGATTAAAAAATCATGCGTTGTTTGCTTTTACCAATTCACTTAAAGCTTGAATAAAAAGTTGAGAATCATTTAGTCCGTTCATCACAACATAATTTTCAATTCCTGATTCATCAGCAACATGGCGATATTCAATATTAAGTTCAAAGGCGGTTTCAACATGATCAGAAACAAAACTGATTGGAATTATCAGCAAATGTTTTTTCCCATTTAACGAAAGTTCTTTTATTGTATCCGAAGTGGAAGGCTCAAGCCATTTTGCTGGTCCAACTTTGCTTTGAAAGCAGAGATGATGGTGGTGGGAAAAATTTCGCTTCTTCATTACTTCATTAATCGTCTCCTTTATTTGCCCGCTGTATGGATCGCCTTTTTTAACATAGCTAACCGGTGTTCCATGCGCACTAAAGACTAATTGAACATCTTTTCTTTTACCTTCCGAAAATTTTAACAGTGCTTCATCTATTCTTTGATTGATAGCGCTCACATAAAATTGATTTGTCGGATAAGAATTAATATAAACTAAGTTTGATGATTCCCCTTTGTAAACTCTTCTCCACTCATTAAAAGACGAACCCGTTGTCGAAATAGAAAAATGAGGGTATAATGGAAGTAAAATAATTTTATCAAACTTTTTTGAGGCAACAGTTTCGGCGGTCTCTTTAGTCAGTGGTTTCCAGTAGCGCATTGCTACGAACACTTCAGCATCAATATTATTTTTGACCAAATTGTCTTGAAGCATAGATCGTTGTTTTTCTGTCCACATATTAATAGGTGAACTTCCCCCAATCAGTTTATATTCTTTCTGAACTTTAGGTGCGCGCTTTTTAGAAATGAATCTTGCGAGTGCTTTTTGAAATGGGATTTTAAAAATATCCGGATCATTAAAAAGGTTTTCAAGAAATGGCTGAACGGCATCAAGCGAATCCGGCCCGCCAAGATTAAATAACACTACGGCAATTTTTTTCATTATTTGTTTTTTGCTTGTAAAATTAATAGCTGAACATTTTAAGGAAATCAAACCTAATTTATAAGTCCAAACTATTCTTCAAATTGATTGGAAAATTTATTAGCCAAAATAACTATTGACATTGAACATGCAAATGAAGTAAGTTTAGAACGTTCTTCCCAAAATACTTATTGCTTAATTAACAAATCTATAAATCATTAGGAGTGTGTTATGAACCACAGATCAAAGATTTCTGTTCTCTTGTTCTTTCTGATAGTTTTTTCTTCTCTCTCATTTTCTTCCCCGATCAATATCTCAGGAGGAGATAATCATTCGGGTTTTCAAGCTGACTTGATTGGAAATATTGATGCGGTCTCTGGAAAAATTTTCCAATTGCTCGAAGCTATGCCGCAGGATAAAATGGATTGGAGACCTGCTGCAGATGTGCGTTCAGTTTCTGAAGTTTATCTTCATATCGCTTTTTCAAATTATCTTATTATGAAGTTTGCTGGAGTAGAAGTACCGGCAGAAATAGCTTTCGAAAAAATGAAAGATTGGGATTTGCAAACATTGGATAAAAAAGAAATAGCAGAAATTTTGCATACCTCTTTTGATAAATTAAAAGAATTTATTAAAAACACTTCTGATTCTGATCTTGAAATTGAAATGGAAGTATTTGGTATGAAAATGTCAAGACGTGCTTTCTTTATGGGAATGCATGGCCACATGCATGAACATCTCGGGCAGTCAATTGCCTATGCAAGAATGAATGGCGTTACCCCACCCTGGAGTAAGGAGTAATTTATTCTTCAGTTTTATTCTTGTCTAATTTAATTTCTTAAGTTCTTCTTCTCATTCCTTCGTGTTTGGGAAGAAGATCATATTCTCCAAGCCAATCATATTTATCAATATGATCTGTTTCATCATCGGCAAATTGTTTGTATGATTCAATTGCCGCAGAATATGCCGAATGAATTGCTTCAATTTCCTTTTCAAAACTTTCTTTTGTGCCCTTATATTTCCCGGAAGCAAACTGCTTTGAAATATTTATTAACTCTTCTGTCTTTCTATAAATATCGCCGGCTGTGGATTTTGCTTTATTGATTAGTTCGCTTGCTTTTTCTTTAGCATTTTCAAAGTAAATATCTAAATCATTTGTCAGTATAGTTCTAAAAATTCTTCCCTCTCTTGTTGCAAATAGAAATGTGAGCATACTGCCTGCTGCAGCGCTTAAAAGCAATGTCCCGATACTGAAACAATTTTTCTTTTCCCTCATTAGATTTTCCCTTTTTTATTTCTCTTATAATAAAAAATTTATTAATTAAAGTTAATTTTCAAAAGCAAAAATAAAAAAATCAGAGGAGAACATGTCAAGTAAAACAATTGAAGAAATTCTTAACTTCAAAAACATCGCAGTGGTTGGTGTATCAAGAAATCAGAAAGGATTTGGATTTACCGCGGTACAATCATTAAAGAATTCCGGCTGCAATGTTTATGCTGTAAATAAAAATTCAATTGCAGGCGATAGAGATAATCTTTTTCCCAATCTTTCAGCGATTCCTGTTAAACTCGATGCAATTATCATAACTGTACCACCGACTGAAACGATTAACGTTTTAAACGATGCCATTAGTCTCGGTATAAAAAAAGTTTGGCTGCAGCCGGGTTCGGATTCAAAAGAAGTAAAAGACTTTTGCGAGACGAATAATCTTCAATTCGTTTCCGGCGAATGTATAATTATGTATTTGAAAAACATTGGCTTCATTCATCGCGCACACAAGTGGATTCACGATAAGTTTGAACATAGAAGAGCTGCGATTTTTAAGTAAGTTATTTTATTCTACTTACTTTAATAATGCTGGCGAAGAGAATTGCAACACCTATCCACTGAACTAAGGTTAAAATATTTCCATGTACAAAATACTCGAGCACTACTGCAGTTAAAGGAAAAGCCAATTCGCAGATAGAAGCAACTGAAGCAGTAATTCTTTTCAATCCATAATAATAAAGAAAAATTGCGGGACCACCGGTTGTAAATGCTATAATAAAAAATATCATTACCTGATGAGATGAAATTGTTTGAATTGATTCTGCATCTCCAGTAGCAATAATAATTACGAACATTATTATAGAAGTAATAGCAAAACGAAGATAAGTTCCTAATTCAAAACTTACATTAAGAAGTGCGCGCTTACTAAGTACAGTTGACGAACTAAAACTTAAAGCAGCAAGCAGAGCAAAAAGTGCTGCTATTGTTGTTTTATCTCCCGCATTAAAATCAGGTATTGTAAATCCAAAAGTCATTAAATAAGCGCCAACGATTGCCAGGGCAGCCCAGAGAAAAAATTCTTTGTGAAGTTTTTCTTTTAAAAAAATTGCCGCCAAACTAATTGCGAAAACAGGTTGAAGTTTTTGCAAAAGGATTATAATTGATAGATTGACAAAATTGACATAAAAAAGTGCCTTCGTAATTGCCATTGTTCCAACTGCACCTCCAAGTAATGCTACTCCAGCATAAGCCAGCCAATCTTTAAACGATAATTTTTTAAGTGTGGAAATATTCTTAAATAAAAGCGGCGTTAACAAAACAGCAACGATTGAACTTTCGATAAAAACAACAAGTGCAACTGGCAGGCTGTATAATGATGGTCGAAGCACAATACCATCCACCCCCCACAAACTTGCAGCTATTACAATTAAGAACGCTGGTAGAATCGAATTTTCAGGTGATTTTTTTTTATGCTTGTCCATTTAACAAATAATAAGTTTCATTTTTATTAAGTAGAAAATTAGATTATTATCTTTGATACTGAAAGAGATAAAGCAACTTTCAAATAAAATATCGATAGTTTTTTTGAAAGGGTGATAAAAATAATTATTTTTGCCCCGCATCCTTAGCTCAGTTGGTAGAGCATCTGACTCTTAATCAGCAGGTCGCGGGTTCGAATCCCGCAGGATGCACTTTTATTCTAAGACGAATTTAGAATGTGTCTGTTATCTATCAGCAGGTCGCGGGTTTTCATAAAGTGACTCCTATGGAGGAATCTACAGAATACCCCAATGTTAAAACCTCACCCCTTTTCACCAGCTAATTAAAATAATTAACTCACCTTTCGCAAAATTAACAATAAAGTTATTCTGTCCCTATTTATCGCATAGGCGTCAACTTAGTAACAATGTTTTTTATTATAAATTGGTTCGATTGTTCTGATTTTAGAATAAATTAAAACATTATATTTCATCCCTAAGGGGATTTTTTGCTTGTTTTGTCCATTTTACTACCAATATTAAATCCCTATCGGGATTTATCTTTCTTAATCCTAGAGGGATGAAATATTGGTAGAAACAGGAAGAATAAATAAAGCAAAATGCCGTAGGCATGAAATAATAATAATGCTGAATTAAACCAGAGATAAAACATCAGCACATACTTAATCCGTTAGCTAACGGAGAATATGATTCCGTTAAGTTGACGCCTATGCGATTTATCGGGATCAGAATATTCTTTTGTTAAGAATTTTAGATACTATCGAAGGACTACTTCAGAGAAATAATCTGTTTACTTACCGGCAGCATGTAAAATGCATAAGGTGACTAATTAATTCTTTCCTTGAATTTCTTGTCCTAAAATCGTTAAGACTTGATTTTTTATTCAAAATTCTTATCTTGCAATTAATTTCATATCATAAACCTGTCTAATTCGTAGATTAGTCGAACAAATCAGAAAGGAGATGACGTATGAAGTATAATTCATTCATGCTTCACAACTTCAAAAACATCCCCCTGCTACAATCGGTTTCTTCAGAAATTATTGAAGCTATTGAAATAGTGGGCTCTGTTCTTCCATTCAAAACAAACAATTATGTTATAGATAATCTTATTGATTGGGGCAAGGTTCCAGATGATCCGATGTTCAAACTAACTTTTCCGCAAAAGGAGATGTTGATTCCCGAACATTATCAGGAAATGAAATTGGTTATTAATAATGGTGCAGATAAGGCTGCAATAAAAGATGCTGCAAATAAAATAAGACTAAAATTAAATCCACATCCCGCGGGGCAGCTTGAACATAATGTTCCGATGATTGAAGGAGAGAGACTCTATGGCATGCAGCATAAATATCGACAAACGGTTTTGTTTTTTCCCAGCCAGGGACAAACCTGTCATGCGTATTGTACTTTTTGTTTTCGTTGGCCTCAGTTTGTGGGAATGGACGACTTAAAGTTTGCTTCAAAGGAAGCAGAACATTTGGTGGAGTACGTCAAAACACATAAAGAAGTAACCGATGTTTTATTTACCGGTGGTGATCCATTGATAATGAAAACAAAACATCTTGAAGCTTATATCAGACCATTGCTTGATGCTAATATCCCTAACCTGCAAAACATCCGAATCGGCTCTAAGGCACTTGGTTACTGGCCTTACAGATTTTTAACTGATAGTGATGCCGAGGATTTATTAATTTTATTTGAGGATGTAAAACGTGCCGGAAAACATCTGGCGTTTATGGCTCACTTTAATCATCCTGTTGAGCTTAGTACTAATGCGGTAGCTGAGGCTATACAATGTATTTTAAAAACTGGCGCAGTAATTAGAACTCAATCCCCGGTGCTAAAACACATAAATGATTCTGCCGAAGTTTGGGCAGATATGTTAAAGAAACAGGTTGCGCTTGGATGTGTGCCTTATTATATGTTTGTTGCACGAAATACGGGAGCACAGCATTATTTTTCTGTTCCGCTTGTTGAGGCATGGAGAATATTTAGAGAAACTTATCAATCGGTAAGCGGTGTTTGCAGAACACTTCGTGGTCCGAGCATGTCTTGTCTGCCGGGCAAGGTTCAAATACTTGGCGTGGCAGATGTTAAGAATGAAAAAGTTATGGCTTTTAGAATGATTCAGGGAAGAAATCCTGATTGGGCAGCGCGTCCATTTTTTGCTAAGTTTGATGAAGAAGCAATTTGGTACACGGATTTGAAGCCAGCTTTTGATGAAGAGAAATTTTTCTTTACTGATGAGTTAAATGAAATTTTAACACCGGAAGAAGTGGAGAGCGATTTTGAAACATTAGATTGAGCTTTATCATTTTATTGATAACTGCCAAAAAAACTGGAGTTGAACAATCACTTTTGATTCTATACTGTTCGTTCAAAAAGTCATCTATTTCTTTTTATTTTTATTATTAAATCCGGAGTTACTTTACTCAAATCAATCTTTGAATGAAGATATTAGCATGATTCGTAAGTTTAAATCAAACAATTCTTTCCATTACTTTAATAGATAAGATATATGATCATTAATAAAAAATTACCGCTGCTGACTGCACTTAGAGATTTTCTGAACGATAGGTTTAATCTTGAAGAAGATAAAGCCGAGGAAAAAGAGACCATCGAAAGTATAAAGAAGAGTGTAGAATTCCGCGGTACAAACCTATGGGTTTTGATCTTTGCTATCTTCATAGCTTCTATAGGGCTTAATGTAAATTCCACTGCAGTAATCATTGGCGCAATGCTTATATCTCCTCTAATGGGACCAATTATGGGCATCGGATTAGGCATAGGAATAAATGATTTTGATCTTATAAAAAAGGCATTTAAAAATCTTGCAATCGCAACCATTATCGGAGTAAGTACATCCGCTATTTACTTTTTAATAAGCCCAATTAGTGATGCTCAATCTGAACTGCTTGCTCGAACGACCCCAACTATTTGGGATGTATTTATTGCTCTGTTTGGTGGTTTGGCAGGTATCGTAGCAACAACAAGAAAAAGCATCAGCAATGTTATTCCCGGGGTTGCTATAGCAACCGCATTAATGCCCCCCTTATGTACCGCAGGGTTTGGATTGGCAACTGGAAATTTTTCTTTTTTCTTTGGTGCGTTTTATCTTTATTTCATTAATAGCATTTTTATTAGTTTATCATCATTTGTAATAGTCAGATTTTTAAAGTTTAAGAAAAAAAATGATCTTGATCCTTATAAAGAGAAAAAGGTTCAACGATATATTTATATAGTTGTTACTGTTACCGTAATTCCTAGCGTTATTATGGCTTATAACATTGTAACAAGCAGCCTCGTTGAAAAAAGAATTCAACTTTTTATTAAAAATGAATTTTCTTTTGAGAATACACAAATAATCAGTAAAAATTTTAAAAGTGTTGAAGGAAAAAATGTTTTAGAAGTATTTCTTTTGGGTGAGATTATTCCCGAGGAGATGATTGTAAATATTAAAAGTAAATTAATAAATTATCAGCTTGACGGAATTGATCTTAAAATAAAACAAGGAATCGGTAATAATCAAACACTTGATGTGGCTTCATTAAGAACGGGGGTAATTGAGGATTTATACAGGAAGAATGAAGAAATAATCACGAACAAGAACAAAAAAATCGCGTTACTCGAAAGTGAATTAAGCAGATTAAAATCGGATTATTTTCCCGTTGAAGATATTTCGAACGAATTGAAGTCGCTAAATAAAAACCTGGTTGAGTTCTCTATCTCGAACTCTTTAGTTTCCAAACCACCTAAAAATTCCATTGATACCTTAGTACTTGTGTATGCAAAATTTAAAAACAAACAATCGGCTAGTGAACTGAATAAAATAATGAGTTGGTTAGCTGCACGCATTAAAAATGATAAAATTAAACTTGTCGTTCAATAAATATTATTCTCATCGATTGTGAAAGTATCTTTTAGTTAATGGAGTATCATCTATGCGTTATTTAATTCGTTTTACTTTTTTTGTTCTATTTCAAATAATTGGTACACTTTCTTTTCCACAAACTATAACCGTAAAAATTATTGAAACGTCTGATGTACATGGTGCAATTTTCCCTTACGATCTAAAAGAAAATAAAGAAACAAATTCATCGCTTGCACGAGTTACAACTTATCTGAAAGAACAGTGTGCAGATACAAATCAAATAGTTTTCCTGCTGGATAACGGAGATATTCTTCAAGGTGATCCTGTTGTATATTATTATAACTTTGAAAAGACAGATACAATTCATTTGTATGCTGATGTAATGAATTATATGAAATACGATGCCGGCACAGTTGGCAACCACGATATTGAAACCGGACACGATGTATATGATAAGTTTAATACAGAAATAAATTTTCCCTGGCTTGCCGCTAATGCAATCAACACAACAATAAACGAATCGTACTTTAAACCCTATACCACAATCGAAAGAGGTGGAGTAAAAATTGCAGTGCTTGGTTTGATAACTCCTGCAATTCCACAATGGCTTCCTGAAAAAATCTGGGCAGGAATGCGATTCGATGATATGGTTGAAACAGCGCAAAAGTGGGTCAAAAAAATTCGTGAAACTGAGCAGCCTGATTTAATGATTGGATTATTTCATGCCGGTGTTGATTACACATATAACGATCAGAATGAAAACACTTATAAAAATGAAAATGCCGCAAAACTTGTTGCTAAAAAGGTTGATGGTTTAGACGTTGTGTTTGTTGGTCATGATCATGCCGGTTGGAATACTAAAACAAAGAGCCCTTCCGGAAAAGATGTTTTAATTCTTGGGACAACTGCCGGTGCACGAAATATTGCTGTTGCAAACTACGTTTTAAAATATGATAAAGTGTGTATGATATACGATAAAAAAGAAATCACTGGCGAACTTGTTGACATGAAAAATTATGCCCCGGATGTTGAGTTTATGAATCGTTATAAAAATAATTTTGAAGAAGCAAAGAATTATGTTTCGCGTCCTGTTGGAGAATTTTCAGAAACGATTTCCTCTCGTGATGCAATGTTCGGTCCATCAAAGTTTGTTGATCTTATTCACACAATTCAACTCGATCTTACAGATGCCGATGTTTCTTTTTCTGCTCCGCTTTCTTTTAATGCTAAGATTGACAAAGGAACTGTTTATGTTAAAGATATGTTCGATCTTTACCGATATGAAAATTTACTTTACACAATGGAATTAACCGGACAGGAAATAAAAGATTATCTGGAATTTTCATACGGCAACTGGTTTAATCAGATGAAAGATGAAAACGATCATCTATTAAAATTTAAACTAGATGAAAGCGGAAATATTAAATATTCAGAAAGAACAAAATCGCCGGAACTTGAAGAGCGATATTACAATTTTGAATCAGCAGCGGGAATTGATTATGTTGTTGATGTTACAAAACCTATTGGAGAAAAAATAACGATTAAAAATTTTTCAAATGGAAACCCCTTTGATCTTAACACAAAATATAAAGTTGCCGTTAATTCATATCGCGGTAATGGAGGCGGGGGACATTTAACTCGCGGAGCTAAAATCCCACAGGAAGATTTATCTAATCGTGTTATAAATTCAACTGAAAAAGATTTAAGATTCTATCTGATGAAATGGATTGAAAAAGAAAAACTCGTTACACCAAAATTAATGGGCAACTGGAAAGTCGTTCCGGAAAATTATTGGCAAGCTGGCAAATTAAAAGATTATCAACTATTATTTAAATAAACGCAATGGTACACTGATTTTTTAAGATGCGACTGATAAGTTATGATCATAAACCATCATAATAATCCGCGTACTATTTTTTTAAAGGAAATCATGAACACAACAAAAAGCAAACAACTATTTGAAAAAGCAAAAAAATATATTCCGGGCGGAGTAAATTCACCCGTACGAGCATTTAAATCTGTTGGCGGAGATCCGCTGTTTATTGAGCGAGGCGAAGGCTCAAAATTTTATGATGTTGATGGCAACGAATACATTGATTACATCGGAAGCTGGGGTCCGCATTTATTCGGACACAATCCATCGTTCATTAAAAAAGCTTTAGCAGATGCATTTGAAAAAGGAACAAGCTTTGGCGCGCCGACTGAAATGGAGGTTAAGATGGCGCAGTTAATAACGGATTTAGTTCCATCTGTTGAGATGGTGCGAATGGTTAACAGCGGAACGGAAGCAACTATGAGTGCTGTCCGTGTGGCTCGCGGATATACTGGAAGAGATAAGTTTATAAAATTTGAGGGATGTTACCACGGACACGCCGATCATTTTTTAATTAAAGCCGGAAGCGGCGCACTGACGTTTGGTGTTCCAACTTCTCCCGGTGTTACAAAAGGAAATGCAGCCGATACATTGCTCGCTGATTACAATGATATTAATTCTGTTAAAGATCTAGTTACAAAATACCGCGGACAAATTGCAGCAATTATAATTGAACCGATTGCTGGCAATATGGGCGTTGTACAAGCTAATGAAGAGTTTCTTGTTGAGCTTAGAGAAATCTGCAACGAAGAAGGTATCGTTTTAATTTTTGATGAAGTGATGACGGGATTTCGTGTTGCTGCCGGAGGTGCACAGGAAATTTTAGGTGTTAAGCCTGATCTTACAACATTCGGAAAAATTATTGGCGGCGGATTACCTGTCGGTGCGTTTGGTGGTAAGCAAGAAATTATGGAAATGCTTTCACCCAGCGGTCCTGTTTATCAGGCAGGAACATTAAGCGGTAATCCACTTGCAATGGCGGCTGGTTATGCTGCACTCAGTTACATCAAAGAGCATCCGGAAATTTATGTTCAGTTAGAAAAGAGCTCGATGTATCTTGAGAATGGATTTAATGAAAACTTAAAATCAATTGGAAAAAATTATGCAATGAATCGTGTCGGCTCTATGATGTGTATGTTCTTTACAGAAAAACCTGTTAATGATTTTAAATCTGCATTAACATCAAACACTGATTTGTATGGAAAATATTTTCACGAAATGTTAAATCGAGGAATTTATCTTGCGCCAGCACAGTTTGAAGCTTTATTTGTTTCAACGGCACATACAAAAGAAGATTTGGATAAAACAATTCAGGCACACAAGGAAAGTGTAGCACAGCTTTAAGGGGTACTACGCTTTTCACTTTTGTTTT
>DAOLIQ010000046.1:0-22523 GCA_035328465.1 Ignavibacteriaceae bacterium
ATGCAGGAGTTCATTCTAAATTATACATTGTAAATTCTACATTGCCCAGCGGGGTGTATTATTATCAACTTAATGCCGGAGGACTTACTCAAACGAAGAAATTTATTCTTCTCAAATAATTAAAGATGCTTTATGATTAGAGGCTTCTGAAGAATAAGAACTAATTGATAATGTCATTTTGTACCATTAGGATCAAAATCTAATATAAAATATTGAATGACAAAGACCTAAGTATCAACTAAATAAAGCAATTCTTCAGAAGTCTCCATGAACTGATCATCATAAGTAGATCCAAAACAGTGTCGCCAGCCATTAAGTGGAATGTCAACCACCCTCTTCGCTCCATTTATGATGATGAATATTTAAAATTTTACTCTCCCCAGTAATGCCTATGGATAAAAATCCCCAAAAGCACATTTTTATATTAAACTATTCTGCTGTTTCATTCGATTATTCTATAAACGAAGATTCAAAATGAAAATAAAACCAACATTCAGTATTTCTATTTTTCTCTTTTTTTACTTTACAAGTTGTTCAACATTTTTAAATACCACTACTGAAGAAATCGAATTGATTACTTCTCCTGTAAATGCAAAAATTACGGTTGATGGTAAAAAATTCGGTAACTCACCACAAGTTATTAATATAGATCGAGGAATAAATCATACAATAAAATTTGAACTTGATGGCTTCGAACCGTATGAGACACAACTAACAAGGAAAATTTCGTTTTGGTTTTGGGGAAATATTTTTAATGGATTGCTGCCAGGAATGGTTATCGATTTTCTTACAGGTTCAATGTATAATTTAATCCCCGATAATTTATCGGTTGAACTACTCCCAGCAAAGATCGAAACAAAAGTTAAGAAAAAATAGATCTGATTCTCTAAAGAATTTTCTCAATTCGATTTACCTCCAATCAATTATTAAAGGAGTGAAATACATATTAATAATTTGATAATTTTGCTAAGTAAATTTTTGAATTAATATGAACTTAAGCAAAATAAATTCAGTACAGATTACGTTATCATTTTTGATTTCCTTTTCAACTTTAAATCTCTGTACACAGATTCCTGATTCACTTATTAAACCTCTTAATTTTACTTCTTCTAATCTTCCGATTTTTATCATTGATACAGATGGGCAGCCAATTCCAAGTGACGGAAAAATTGATGCCGATCTCGGCGTAATTTATAATGGTGAAGGCGTCAGAAATTTCCTTACTGACCCATACAATCATTACAATGGAAAAATTGGGATTGAAATTCGGGGCTCGACTTCGCAAATGTTTCCTAAAAAATCTTATGCAATCGAAACACGCGATTCACTTGGAAATAATTTGGACTTCCCTTTGCTCAATTTTCCTTCTGAAAGTGATTGGGTTTTGTATGCACCGTATAGTGATAAATCTTTAATAAGAGATGTTATAGCTTATAAATTATCTAATCTTATGGGGCATTATTCAAGCAGATTTAAGTTTTGTGAAGTTGTACTTAATGACGACTATGTTGGTGTTTATGTACTTTTGGAAAAAATAAAGCGCGATAAAAACAGAGTGGATATAAAAAAACTTGAGCCTGCTGATTCAACAGGTGATGCATTAACAGGCGGATACATAGTAAAGATTGACAAATTTGACGGCGAAAATAATGATGGATGGATATCCCCCTTCCCGCCGTTTGAAGGTGCCTGGCAAAGAATTCCTTATCAATTTCATTATCCCAAACCGGATTCAATCACTCCTGTTCAAAAATTTTATATTCAGAATTACATTTCAGATTTCGAAGCCTTAATGTATAGCGGCAATTATAATCAGCCTGATTCAGGATACTATAATTTAATTGATATGAAGTCAGCTATTGATTATACTTTGATAAATGAACTCGCAAAAAATGTTGATTCATATCGTTTAAGTTTTTTTATGTACAAAGATAGAAACAGCATTAACGACAAACTTTTCTTTGGTCCCATTTGGGATTACAATATCGCTTTTGGAAATGCAGATTATTACGAGGGTGGTTATTCCGATGGCTGGATGATGAATTTCCTAAATTCAAATATGGAGTTTTTATATTATGATAATTTTCAAGTTCCATTCTGGTGGAAAAAAATATTTAATGATACGGCCTTTCAAAATAGTGTGAATGCGCGCTGGCGGGAATTACAACCGCAGATTTTAAACCCAAATTTTATAGATAATTTTGTTGACAGCCTGGTTATTCATCTTGATGAATCACAGCAAAGAAATTTTGAAAGATGGCAGATACTTGGCACCTATATCTGGCCTAACTATTTTATTGGACAAACTTATCAAGAGGAAATTGACTTCTTGAAAAGCTGGATTCACGAGCGCTTGCAATGGATGAATAACAATATGATCGGCTCACCGACTGAAATAGAACATAACAACTTAATTGTAAATGATTTTGTTTTATTTCAAAATTATCCTAATCCATTTAATCCAACGACAAAAATTAAATATACAATTCCATCTGGCACCCTACGTCAGGTTCAGGGTGACATATTTGTATTGTTAAATGTTTATGATGTTTTAGGAAATGAGATTGCGACTTTAGTGAATACGAATTTAAATGCCGGAGAATACGAAGTTGAGTTTAATGTGGAATCGTTGCGTGCAACGCCACTACCAAGTGGAATTTACTTTTATAGACTATCTGTCTCAACTGGAGCAGAAATTTTTTCCCAAACGAAGAAGATGCTGCTATTAAAATGATACTATTGCACTAATTTTCATTTTGAACTTGAACTTTTCGAAATCTTCTTAACAATTTCTTCATCTTAACTTCACAATGCCTTAATATTCTGAAGCTACTTTTGCAGCGATAAAAATAATTTAAGGTGTTTTATGTTATTTGCAATTGCCGGATATTTATTGTTCACCCTGATAGCAGTTATCGTTCTTGCAAGGTTGGTGGGAAAAGCTCCGTATGGAAATGAAGATGGTGATGGATTTCGATACATCTGATTTTCGATTACACTAACTAAACCGAAAATAAAAAAGCCGCTGCAAGAGCGGCTTAATGAGAACTAACTTATTCGCTTAATTTCCAAAAACATTTGAAATTCCGTTTATGTGTTTTGTACTGTCTATAATATTTCCAGCATCGTCCACAATTCCAAAATGACAATTCTTACATTCATTTAATGCTGCATTAAGATGCCCAACTGGAGGTAAACCGTGACAGCTTCCGCATTCTGCTTGTGTACCATCTACTTGATTCCACTTGACTGAAACATTGTTTCCAATCATTTTATCTTCTGTAAAGATAAAAGAATACTCTGATGAATCTTTTAACAATTCAAAAGCTCCGTGACAGTATACATTTGCACAAGTGTTCGAAGTAAAATCATAAACAGCATCTGTTCCATTTTGTGATGAAGCAAGCACACTAAAAACAATATCTGCTTTACTATCACCATCTACATGGCCTGCAGAATTAAATTGCGCCGGAACATTATGGCAATTTGAGCAAGACGCACTTGCACTTAATGAATTTACAGTAAGATGAGTTAGATGAGCACCGACTCCTGGGAAATTGGTTGTTAAATTTCCATCAAGATCACGAGGGGGTGACCATTCTAATCCATTGTTAAAATTGCCATGACAGGTGTTACATGCTTCCGGACCTTCGGGCTGCGTATGGCAAGTTTTACAAGATGGACTCGAAATTCCTCCTGTGTATGAGACTCCATGACATTGCTGGCATTGCAGTAAATTCCAACTGCTGTTAGCAATAAACTTTCCATGAAAATCCGAAGCACCAGGAGTAACAATTCCTTCGGTATGAACTTGAATCGCAGTGTGACAATTTTTACAACTAACTTCGGCGGTACCGCCGGAAAAATCACTTGAGTGACACTGGCGGCAAAGATCAAAGCCTTTTCCGTTTGTCCCGACTAATTTTCCATGAAAATCTTCAGACGCTGGATTCAGTACACCTTCCTTATGAATTGTTAAAGCAGGCGGAGCTGAAATGTTTGTTTCCAGTTCGCTGCATGATGAGATCAACAAAGTTGATACAATTAAAATAAAAACGAGGTAATATAAATTTTTTAGATTTTTCATTTTAGTTATCTCCTCCATCTGAACCGTGACAATATCCACAGAATCCAACCCCCGCGGGAGTTGAAGGTGAAGCTGTAGTATGACAATTATAACAAACCGATGCGGGACTATCGTGCCAGTCGCCTTGCGTATCACTCATAAATCCGCTCGGATGAGTTTTGGGATTTGTTCCTTTAATGCCGTCTGTGTCTGTGTGACAAGTGATGCAAGTTGGATCTGCACCTTGAACATCGTGACAAGAAACGCAGCTTTCAATATCACGTCGGGCAAGAATAGAATGCTCACCCCCACCTGTGCCAACACCAATCGTAATAAAGTTATTTTTTAAGTGAGAAGAAGGTACAATTCCGCTGAATGCAAAATCACTATTTTCGGACTGATGACATTCACTGCAGAAAGTTTCGATTTGATGACAAGTTTGACATTCAGAAGTTTTGCCTTTTGAGTCTATTCCATGAATAAACCTATAATTCAACTCGTGAACACGGGTGATTTGCTGCTGCTTGACTCCATCTGTAAAATTATTCGGAACATATGGCTGATAAAAATCAACCGGATTGTTTGCTTCCGTTATCATTGTTGTACCAACGTGACATTCCTGACAAGATGAATTATCATGGCACATCACACAATTTGCATTTAGTGCAGAGGCATCGAATTTATGCGAACGTGAAAAATCAGCTACTTTATGATTATCAGGAATTAGGTTTACAGTTGATATATGGCAGCTTTCACAAGCATTACTTGCTGAGGATTGTCCATTATGACATGAATAACAATTCTCCATTACTGGAAAAGGCTGGTTAGCTTGAAAACTATAATCAACTTCGGAGAAACCTTTATGACAATTATCGCACTGAAGTTTTTGATCGTTCAAATGAAAACTATGATTGAAATAAACTTTACTTTCCTTTTCGTCGAAGCCTTCATAATTTCCATTTATGTGACAGGTCGTACATGTTTTATCATCTTCAACATCGTGACAGACTGAACAGTTGTCATGATTTGGCAGCAGTCCGTTTTTTAATTCTGTGCTTTCAACGACTGCCGTATGGCATGAACTACAGTCTGTAATTTCAATATGAAGTGAATGAGAAAATTTAATATTAGGAATTTTTTCATCTTCCGGAGCAGAGGTGAACTTTGATACTCCTAAAAATCCAAGAATGACGAAAAAGAAAAACAGGTAAACGTATTTTATTTTCATATCAGAATAGATTTAGATTAGTGTTAAACCAATAATTTAATTTCAAGAAGAATCGAAAATCTTCATTGTAAATTTTATTATTCATGAATTGTCCTTGGAGGTCAAACGATAATGCACGCCAGGGTCTTATGTTTACACCACCAAGCAAGGTAGTGAGATTATTTTTCTCATCGGCTTCAGAAAGTTTGTAACTTGTAAAGGCTATGCCGAGGCTTGGAGTTAAAAATCCGTCGAGGAAGGTATATCCTGTATAAAGCGATAAAGCATCTAACTCGCCAGAATAGCCAAGGTTTTTTCTGTAGTTAATTGTTCCATAATTAGTAATTAAACCGAGAGTAATTCTTTGAGAGTTATCATCTTTATAAATAACATTTCCAACTTTACCGAGAACAGAATAATTTTCATTGAGTTTATAATCTGCACCCAATTCAATTTCCTGGGTATTGCCATAATCAAAAACAGAAAAGATTGAATTGTAACGAATTTTTGGCTGTCTGTAATTATAATAAACATTCAAACCGAGGTTCTCAATATTTTCATATCGCCCGACAACTTCGAATTTGGAAGCCGTTTCAAAATTCAAATCGTAATCAAATCTAGTATCTATTGAAAAAATATTTTCAAGTGAATACTCAACTTCAGCCGAAGCGAACTGATATTGGTTAGAATTATTTTCGATTAAAATATTTATTGGATTAAGATTTTCATCTAGCCTGAAAGCATAATAATCCTGAGGCTTAAAATTCTTATTGATATAACTCAAAGCAAATCGAAAATTTTCTATTGCTTCGGTCGTAAATTTTCCACCGGCAATAAAGTTATCGCTCCAGTTTTCAGTAAGTTCAAATTTCTGATAAGCTGGAACGTTACCGCCATAATAACCACTTAGTTTGAAATCTTCGCTTTTAAGATCGAGATTAATACCATCAAACAACCCGCCTGCTACGCTGTTAAATAGAGGCTGCCTCCCAAGTTTAATTGTAGCAATGTCAAATAGATTTCTTGCTTCTAAATAAAGATTGTAGAATCTGAATCTTGGATCGTTTTGCATTTCCTTTGCAAAATCATTTTCAAGATTAAAGTAACTTCGGAGAGAAAAATTGTCCTGATTAATATTCAGGGTAAGCATTTGAAACGATCTGATTGAATTTGCGGAGGTTGTCGGAGTATCAAATCTTTCAAATGAATAAATACTGGATGAAAATCTGCCGTTAATAATTTGAGCTTGCAGAAAGGCAAGCCCAAAAATACCAAAGCAAATCAAAAAGAATTTTTTATTCATGATTTTAACTTTATTTAATTACAAAATATGAATTTACATTTGTGGTTTAGGATGTTTGATCTTTTCCCACATAGAGTCAAGATTAAACTCTACAAAGGTCGGGCTTTCAGGGTTATGGCAGCTTATACAAAATTCTTCTTTATTTTCATGCATAACTAATCCGTTTGCAATTGCATCTGCTTTGTTTTTCATGATCTTAAGGTTTTTATACTCTGAACCAGCACCGTGACAAGTTTCACACTGCACCCCATCCTCGACTTTAAATTTTTCACCTTTTAAGGAAGCTTCTATATTATAACCTGTAGCATGGCATTTTAAACATGCTTCGGTTTCAACAGCTAATGTTGTATGACCCAGGCTTTTTGCAATTTCATTCGCTTTGTCTGTCTTTAAAGTATTATATGCACCGGCGTGTTTGCTTGCCTGCCAAATGGCGAGTTGATTACCTTGCTTCTCAGCTTTGTGGCAGGTTCCGCAAGTCTGAACCCCTACGTAAGTAAAAGTTTTTTCTTGTGGTAATATTGAAATGAATGGGACAAGTAGAAATGAGACGAAAAGAAATAAATTTTTCATAACTCCACCTTATTTTAAATAAAAAATAAAAATCATTTTGAATGACAGTGTGAAATTACGCATTTAAAAAGAAAGAGTCCAACAAAATTTTTTCTTGCTGGACTCTTGAAATATTTAGAAGATCCTGAATATTTATTTCAACAATATCATCTTCTTTACCTGGCTAAAATCCTTTGCTTCAAGTTTGTAGTAATAAATTCCTGAAGAGAAGTTTAGAGCATTCCAGGTAATTGAATAATTTCCAATATTTTTATATTCGTCAAGGAGTACCGCAACTTCATTTCCGATTGCATCATAAACACTAATCCTAACATTGGAGGATTTAGGAATAGAGAATTTTATTTCGGTAACCGGGTTAAACGGATTTGGATAATTCTGGCTAAGTGAATAAATCTGTGGAATAGTATTCTCGTTTTTAACATCAGTCGGATTGAATTTTTCAATTGCATCCTCGAGAAGTTTGTGAGTCAAACTTGTATTATGAATTCCGCGGCTTCCTTCACTAAGTGCTGCTTCATAATTATAAAGTGCAGCATTATAATCAAAGCCATAAGAAGAATCGTGAGCCAGATCCGGATCAACAATCGCAAGCTTTGCTTCGAGTACAGCAAGTAAACTATCTGTTTTTGTTTGAACATATTCTAAATTGAAATAGGAATCAACGTTTGTTGTATCAATTCCGGGTTCAGAATAGAAATCTTCACCGTGGCAACCAGCATCTGCACAAGCCTGGAACCTTGGGTTAAATGAATGTCCGGTAGCATAACCGAAATCTCCGACACCGACATTATTTACATGGCAGTTGATACATCTTTCGGTAGCAACAAATGTATGTGGTGAATTAGAATAAGTCTCACCCGGATACTGATAACCAAAATTGGCTGTACCGCTCAAACATTCCGATGTAGCATGGTGTGGAGTTTCATAAATATTAACTTCTTCGGTTTCAACAGTGTGGCATTCATCGCAAATAACGTGAGAGCCGGTGATGGGCAAACGAAGCTGTCCCTCGTTTTGATTACTGTGTGGATCGTGACAGGCAACGCAAGTGATGTTTTGCATATCACCATCGGGTTCAAATGTGTAAGGATCATAATTTGGATCATCAAGATAAGCAACAAAATCCTGAGCGTGATGACATCGATAGCAAGCGCCCATTGCCGAACGATCTGTCCAATTTCCAATGAAAGATGGAAATGATGCATGCTTGGAAGTTTCCCATTCGTCATACGTTGGATGATGAGAATCAGTATGACATCTACCGCAGTTTTCGGCAGAATAATCAGGAACATTTACAGTCACATTCCAGTGATCGCCGCTTAGAGTGCGTGAAGAAGTTCCGAGAGGATCGTGGCAGGTTTCGCACCCAACATTTTTAACCCGTGCAAAATTGTCCGGATCTGTAATTGTGTAGCCGCCGCCATCAACCGAGTCAACGTATTCATCAGCACCGTAGTTGACTATTGATCTATCCCAGCCAGTGTTATGGCATTGTAAACAGTCATAACCATAATAAGGAAGATTCATGGAATCCTGCGCAATTGCATGTTTGGTATAAATCCAATCGTTATAAACCGGTGGTGCGCCGCCAGTGTTGTTGTGGCAAAATGCGCAAGTATTTGCCTGCCCTGGAACACCAGTTCCGAGGTAATAATTTTGTGAATACGCAGTACTGAAAAGTAGTGTACTCACAAAAAGAACAGTAAAAAATTTTTTCATTTATAGCTCACTCATTTAATGAAACATGTTAATTCAGTTTTTCATATACAAATCATGAACCAACATTGAAAATTCAAATTTGGAAAATATTAGCTAATTCACTTTCAAAATGGAGAATATTTTATATTAATATTCTCTAATGAAAGAATCGGATAATTGATGACCATCAAGAATTTTTAGTTGTGAAATACAATTCGTTTAACGTGTAAATAACAACCGCGGCTAATTTTTAGATAGGGTAAAATTATTTAACTTTGCGCAACAAAAACGAAAGAATAATAAAAATGAAGTTTCAATTAACCTTAATGGCGTTACTCATCATTACAATGGTTGCGCCGGCGCAGGATCAGCATAGATGGAAACCTCTGCTGCTTAATGCAAATGATAAACTTTGGTACGATGCTTCAAATCTTGATACGGCGAATACTCAAGTAATGAATGTTTGGATACTTCAACTACATAAACCACCGTTACAATTCGAAGGCATTTCGGGCGATGTTTACCGTTCAAAAACTCTTTACACTATTGATATGACCACTGTAAAATATGGAATCGCCAAAGTTGTTTACTTTGATGTGGAGAATAAAGAAATATATTCATACGATTATGAGCTTGAATCTGCACCGTTAGAAATAAGATTTCCATATCCAGTTTTAGAAGGTTCATTTATGAATGAAGTGATTAAAGAATATTTTAAATTAAAAGGGGAGAGTATAAAATAGAATGGGAGCTTATATGGATGTGGCAATTTTAGTCAAGAAGTCAGATATTCATGGCTATGGAATTTTCGCTGCGATTAATATACCTGCTGATTCAATTATTTTGAAAATTAAGGGCGAAGTTATTTCAGAGGAAGAATGTATCCTAAGAGAAGAGCGCGATAACAATGTTTACATATTTTGGTTCGATGAGAAAAAGTATATCGATACAATTAATTCAGAAAAAATAAAATACATAAATCACAATTGTTCTTGCAATTGCGAAGTAATTGATGGCGATGATAATTCTCTCCTGCTAGTAACAACTACCGATATTACAGCAGGAGAAGAACTAACAATTGATTATGGATACGAAGAAATTTATGCGAATTGTCAGTGTCCAAAATGTGCGTGATTCACTAAACTGACTCTGATTCCTTTTGTCTATCAGCGAGCTTAGCTGCCTTCTTCTGCATATCATTTAAATATTTTTTTCGTAAACGAATCGAATTCGGAGTAACTTCAACGAACTCATCGTCATTTATCCACTCGATTGCTTGTTCCAAACTCAAAATTCTGGGAGGTTCAAGTCTTATCGCTTCATCTGCACCCGAAGAACGCATATTAGAAAGTTGTTTGGTTTTTGTTACATTAACTCCCATATCATTGCTGCGGGAATTTTCACCTACGATCATGCCCTCATAAACTTGAGTTCCAGGTGAAATGAAAAAAACAGCACGTTCCTGCAGCTTGAACATTGCATAAGCAGATGCCACTCCCCTCTCCATTGAAACCAGTGCACCTTTTAATCTTTGAGTTATTTCTCCTTTAAATGGTTCGTATCCATGAAAATTATGATGCAGTATTCCTGTGCCTTTAGTATCAGTCATAAATTCCGAACGATAACCTATTAAACCGCGAGCAGGTATAATGAATTCAACTCTGGTATTGTTGTTGAATGTAATCATATTTTTCATGTCTGCTTTTCGCTTGCCTAATTTTTCAATTACAATTCCGACAAATTCATCGGGCACATCAATTAAAACATGCTCCATTGGCTCAGAAACTACATCGGCAATTCTTTTTAAGATTACTTCAGGTCTGCTTAACTGAAGTTCATAATTCTCACGGCGCATATTTTCAATTAGAATAGCAAGGTGAAGTTCACCTCTTCCGCTTACTTTAAATACGTCAGTAGAATCCGTCATTTCAACTTTAAGACTAACATTTGATTTTAATTCTTTACTTAATCTTTCATTGATGTTTCTTGTAGTAACATATTTACCTTCTAATCCAGCAAAGGGTGAGTTATTCACCATGAAGTTCATAGCTAGTGTTGGTTCATCAATAGTAACAAAATGCAGCTGGACAGGATTCGAGGGATTTGTAATCGTATCACCAATATCAACATCTTCTATTCCGGCAATAGCGCCAATGTCTCCAGCAGTAAGTTCATCACATTCTATCCTTTTGATATTATCGAATGAGTAAAGCTTAGTAATCTTAGCATTAAATTTGTCTCTCTCGTGAGGAATGACAAGAACGTTATCTCCTATTTTCAGTTTACCGCTGTTCACCCTGCCTATTCCGATTCTGCCTAAATAATCGTTGTAATCAATGGCTGAGATAAGCATGGCAAATGGTTCTTTTGAAGTATCTAAGGGGGAAGGAATTTTTTTGGTAATTACTTCAAACAAAGGTTTCAAATCGGTACTTTCTTCGTCAAGAGAAACTTTCGCTATTCCCTGCTTGGCAATTGTATAAACAAAAGGGAAATCAAGTTGTTCGTCATTTGCACCAAGCGCAATAAATAAATCAAAAACTTCATTCAGAACTTCATTTGGACGGGCATCTTTTCTATCAATCTTATTAATTACGACAATTGGTTTCAGGCCTAATTCTAGTGATTTTTTTAAAACAAATTTTGTTTGTGGCAGAGGACCTTCAGCAGCATCAACAAGAAGAAGCACTCCATCAACCATTCTTAATGTGCGCTCCACTTCACCGCCAAAATCAGCATGACCGGGAGTATCAATAATATTTATCTTTATATTTTTATAATGAACGCTTAGATTCTTTGCAAGAATAGTTATACCTCGTTCACGCTCGAGCGTGTTCGAATCCATTATTCTCTTTTCGACTTGTTGATTTTCACGAAAGGCTCCGGTTTGTTTGAGCATGAAGTCAACTAATGTGGTTTTGCCATGATCAACGTGCGCAATTATAGCTATGTTTTTTATATCATTTCTTCGTTTAGTCACAAATTTTCCTTGTAATAATTTTAGTGAGGTGCAAATATAAAGATGAATCGCCGGGTAACCAATTCAATTGCAGTTACGTAATTAGAGAAAAGCTTACTTTATTAACTCTGTATTTCAGTATGAAGTGCAATTTCCTCAAGTATAGATGAAACCTTTAAACATTCCTGCATACTACCTGAAAAAACAATAGCCTTCCCTTTAACATGTACTTCAAAAGCAAATGAACGGGCTTTTTCAAATGTACATCTTGTAGCTTTTATTAATTGAACTATTACTTCGTCAAATGAATGCCAATCATCATTGTACAAAGCTACGCGCGATGCCAATCCAATATCAGCCTGCTCATCATTGATGATTTCTATTTTAGGTGTTTCGAATGTTTTTGTCGGCATTTATAAGTAAAATAATTTTTTTTTGTAAAAATATTAAATCTCTCCTATAATTCATCTATTATGAATACAGATTAATTGATTTTTCGACCTTCAATACCTATATTTTTTTTTAAAAATAAAATAAAATTGGAGTTCTAATGAAAATAGCAGTTTGTATTAGTCATGTACCGGATACAGCAGCAAAAATAAATATCGGATCCGATCAAAAATCGATTGATCAGAACAGAGTAACTTATATAATTAACCCGTACGACGAATTTGGTATTGAAGAAGCATTGAAGCAAAAGGAAAAATTTGGAGGTGATTCCGAAGTAATTATTCTTAGTGTCGGCGGTGAAGCAAATAAAGAATCAATCCGAAAAGCACTTGCCATGGGTGCTGACAGGGGAATTCTTTTAAAGGCTGAAAGTCTAAATGATTCATTTTCAATTGCTTCTATTCTTGCAGATGAGATTAAAGCTCTCGGATGTGAACTCGTTTTTTTCGGCAAACAATCTGTAGATTACGACAATTCCATTACAGGACAATTAACTGCCGAGCTGCTTAACTATTCTTGCATCTCTGTAGTAGTCAGTTTGAATATTGACGAAAATAAAGTTTTAGCGGAAAGAGAAATCGAAGGTGGTAAGGAAATAGTCGAATCAAAATTGCCAATTGTTATCACAACTCAAAAGGGATTGAACGAGCCGCGATATGCCTCGCTGAAAGGTATCATGGCTGCAAAGAAAAAAGTAATCGAAGAGAAAACCGCTCTGGCTGTAAACAATTTGACCGAAGTAATAAAAATGAGCCGCCCCCCCGCAAAGAAATCCGGCAGAATTCTTGGTTCGGATAGTTCTGCGGTACCCGAATTGGTTAAACTTTTACACGAAGAAGCAAAAGTAATTTAAAGGAAAAAAATTTATGATAAAAAATATTTTAGTAGTAATTGAACAGAGAGATGGTAAAGTTAAAAAATCTTCTCTCGAAGCTGTAAGTACTGCATCTAAACTTGCATCCGAAACAAATTCCTCTGTGCAAGCAGTTATTTTAGGTGGCGAAATTGAAAATTGTTCATCCGTAGCTGAGTATGGCATTTCAAAGATTAACCAATTCAGGAATAGTGATTTACAAAACTATTCACCATCTGGCCATACAAAAATCATTTCAGAATTTGCAAATGAATCAGACTCGGATTTAATAATTATTCCTAATACATCTTTTGGAAAAGATCTCGCTCCGCGACTTGCAGCAAGACTTTCCGCCGGTTGTATTATGGATATTATTCATTTCGAAATTTCTTCAGAAGAGTTAGTCTGTCGAAGACCCATTTACGCAGGCAAAGCAATGCTTGATGTCAAATTTTTAAGTGATAAAAAAGTATTAACTCTGCGCCCGAATGTTTTTAAAGCTGAAAAACTTTCCGGAACATCTGCTGAAATAATTCTGAAGGAAGTTACTTCACCGGATTTGACAACACGTGTAACCGAAATAAAAAAATCCGAAGGTAAACTTGATGTTGCTGAAGCAGATATAATTGTTTCCGGAGGACGCGGTGTAAAAGGACCCGAGAATTTCCATTTAATTGAAGAACTTGCTGATACGCTTGGCGCAGCAGTAGGCGCATCCCGCGCTGTTGTTGATGCAGGCTGGAGATCTCATGGAGAACAAGTTGGACAAACAGGGAAAACGGTTTCCCCATCCCTTTATATTGCTTGCGGAATTTCCGGAGCCATTCAACATCTGGCAGGGATGTCTTCTTCTAAATATATTGTAGCTATAAATAAAGATAAAGATGCACCTATTTTTTCCGTTGCTGATTATGGAATCGCCGGAGATCTTTTTGAAGTACTTCCAAAATTAACCGAAGAAATTAAAAAGATGCGTACGTAAAACTTGGAGTAAGTTTGCATAAAATTCAATGTGAAATATTGGGGCTATCCACCAGCCCTGCTGCTGGTGGAGCCTATGCTCTTCTTCTTAAGGAGATAAATGGAAATCGAAGACTTCCTATAATTATCGGCCCTTTTGAAGCTAACGCAATTGCTCTTGAACTTGAAGGCAGCAAACCGCCCCGTCCATTAACTCATGATTTAATCAAAAACTTGATTGATAATCTAAGTGCTTCTGTCCTCGAAATTGTAATTGATGAATTAAAAGACAATACTTTCTACGCAAAAATAGTCCTTGAAATTGCAGGATTGACAAATGAAATTGACTCTCGACCAAGTGATGCAATCGCACTGGCACTTCGAGCTAAAGTTCCGATTTATGTTAACGAAATTGTAATGGAGGTGGCATCATTCACGCCCAATGAAGAGATTGAAGGCGAACAGGATGTTGAAGATTCGTATGATGCAGAGGACAAAGCAAAAACTCCTATCTCAAAAGAAGCCCTAATTGCAGCCTTGCAGGATAAATTACGTGAAGCATTATCAAGTGAGGATTATGAACGAGCCGCCAAAATTAGGGATGATATAAAAAGACTTACGAGCAATAATTAAAATACTTGTTTACCGATATCACACAGCGGACACTTTTGCTTTGAACAATAGTTCCTGAAAAGTTCGATCATTCCCTGATGCAGAATTGTTCGTTTGGATGCATCTTTTAGTTTGAGTGTATTGGCAACTTCATCTACTAAACGATTATCACTGCCTTGATAGTAATTTGAAAAAACTTTTATCACTTTTTCTGATAAATCTTTTTTTCCGAAAATTTCGAAATAAGCTGAGAGAATCGGGAGGATTACATTAATGATTATTTCATCGGCACGAGATAATCCAATGAAATAATTAATTGGAAATTTAGCAGGCTTATTAAAAACATAATGTTCTCGCCAAAACCCGTCGGCTTTTACAATAACGAGTTCTCTTAAATTAGAGGCAATTTGTTTGTTTGAATGGGCGTGTTCAATGATACTGATGATACGAGAAAAATAATTCTCACTAATTATGCGCTTAACAATTTCAGCGCCGCCTGCAAGTCGCACAGTTGGGAAATTTTGAGGTCGCAGCTTAAAGAAATGCCATTGATCTTCATTAAAAATCTGACCATCATATTGAAGTTTTATCCTATCCCAATGCTCTTCAATTTTTCTAAAATATACAGAAGAACTCTCATCCGGCATTTCATAGTTTTGTGGAATTAGTCCACTGACTTTAAATAACGCTGATTGGATAATATCAATAAAAACAGGCGAAGAAGAAAAATTTTTAACTATTGAAAGAGGTAAGGCTCTTGCAAGTCTAATCATTATATCTTTATTTTTTGAATAGCCGAGAGCTTCGAAAATACTCTCATACAGAAGCTGTTCCCAGTCGCTTTTATCAGCAAAATCTTTGTGGGTAAAGGTTTTTTGAAAAAACTCTTCGTCAAGATTATATCGTATGACTGGTTCCTTGATATGCATTTCTTTAATGTAAACAATTTCTTTAAGTCTATTAACATGCTTTACACATTTTGATTTAAACCTTTCCAGCCCAAGACGAAAAAGAAAATCGAGTTTTTCTGACTCAGACATAACTGAATTATCTTCGATACAAGGCATTTTCTCAAGTCGAAAACTTCTCTCATTGACAATTGCCTCTTGAATTTTGTTCTTAAGACTATCTTCAAGAAAATCCTCGAAGCAAATAGATTGCACTTTCCGCCCATCCTGGGTTAATACATAATATAGTTTTTTTTCGGATTGCAGAGTGGCATGCAAAATCACTTTGTTGTAGCGGTTATTAATATGATGTTTATGAGATTTCCAGTCGGTGTAATTTTTATCAATCTCAACATCACCGGTGAAAGTAATGTTCCCAATTTTTATTTTTGCATTCCTAAAGTCAGGTCCGGCAAGATCTATATTTTCTGTGCCGCAATCGATCACTTCAATGTATTCGCCGTCTTTTGTAGTTAGTGGTTTGCTGAATTTTTGCGACTTCCAAATTTCATAAAGAAATTTTTCCAGTGTTGTAGATTTACTATCCATACCATTACTCAATAAAAATGAAATTCTAAATGAATGCTAACTAAAATTAGTGATAAAATTTTCAACTTATTCACATTACTATAATGTACCGTTTCAAATCAGCACTTCTATTTATTGAACAATATTTTATTTATATCATCGTTCATTCTAATTAATTCCTGATTTGCGGCAGAAGCAAAATCATGTCCTGTGCTTTTGTAAATTATACCACGGCTGACATTAATTAAAAAATTAAAATTTAAAACATTTCCAAACTCACGAACAACTTCTTCCAAGCTACCACCCTGCGCTCCAACGCCCGGCAGCAAGACATAAAGATCATCAAATGAATTAATGTTTTCCTTTAATTCCCTTAATTGAGTGGCTCCGAATACTATACCGATATTTTTATTTTTATTCCACTGATTTGCTTTTTCGATAATACGCTGATAAATAAACTGACCGGAATCAAGTTTTAATTTTTCAAAATCGTTTGCTCCGTTATTTGAAGTAAGTGCGAGAAGAAAATTAATCTTATCAGTGTAGTTCAAGAATGGCTGCAAAGAATCCTCGCCCATTAAGGGATGGAGTGTTGAAGCATCAAATCCAAAATGATCAAAAATAGCTTTAGCATACATATCAGAAGTATTCCCGATGTCTCCTCTTTTTGCATCTCCAATAATTAGTATGTCATTTGGGATTTCATTAACCGTTCTTAACAAAGAGTCAAATCCCTTTGCGCCGTACCTTTCATAAAAAGCAAAATTGATTTTATAAGCTGCTGCATTTTTGTAAGTCGCTTCAATTATTTGTTTGTTGAATTCAAACACTGGATCCTTGATTTTTTTTATATGATCAGGAAGTTTTACGGGATCGGTATCTAAACCGACACAAATAAATTTCTTTTCAATAATATTCTTTTTAAATTTTTCTTGTGCAATCATTTTTTTTAAGTATAATTTTTTCTTGTTCGATAAACATTAGCGATAATTCCAAGCATAATCATATTGACGAGCAAAGAACTTCCTCCATAACTTACGAAAGGTAGCGGAATCCCTATAACGGGCATTATTCCAAGCACCATCCCGGCATTTATTATAAAGTGAATGAAATAAACTGAAAGGAATCCAATTATTATCAAGCTTATAAATTCGTCTTTTGTAGATGAAGCAATTTTTAAAACGCGGTAGATTAAAATGAAATATAAAAGCAGCACGATAAAACTTCCAAAGAAACCAAATTCCTCGCCTATCACGCAATAAATGAAATCCGTCCATTGCTCAGGAATAAATTGCAGTTGGGTTTGATTGCCATGCAAAAATCCTTTACCAAAAATTCCACCGCTGCCTATTGCAACTTGCGCTTGAATTGCATTGTACCCCGCACCTAAAGGATCTGAGTTGGGATCAATAAATGATTTAATTCTGTTTTGCTGATGAGGGCTTAGTGCATGATAAACCACGTCGGTAAAAAATCCTGCACCAAGATTTAACGCAAATATCGAACCGCTAAAAAAAATATCCTGCTTAAAGAAGATTAGAAGTGCAACAACTATTATAATTGCACCAATGAAAAAGTAAGTCCCGAATAAAGAAGCCACAGCAACAAAGCCCGGGGATAAAACAACGAACAATCCGAATACACTTATGCCTTTCCAAAAGATCATCATCAGTATTATTCCGCAGAATACAATCGAAGTTCCCATATCAGGTTCTAAGAGAATTAATGCAACAGGAATTAGACCAATTGATAAGGAGATCAGAATATCTTTGAAAGACTCTATATTTGAGTGTTGACGGGAAAGATAAGCAGCCATTGCCAAAATGGTTCCAACTTTTGCAATTTCCGAAGGTTGAAAACCAACTGATCCGAAACCAAACCAACTTTGTGCACCTGATACTTTTTTGCCCGCAACAAAAACCAGCATCAGTAGTAGGATGGAAAATATATAAGATGGAACCGCAGCTATTTTAAAACTATTCGTCGGAAGCGAGTAGATAATAAAAAAACATATTAGTGAAATAATTGACCAGGTCAGTTGCTTATCAAAATTACCGCTCGCTGTCGGATGGTTTACAGTAGAGCTATAAATTGCAATTAGACCAATTCCAATCAGCAATAAAGCAGAACCGAATAATCCAAAGTCAAACCGATCTCTAATTTTATAATCAATTTGCATTGTTTAACTTCAATTTTTTACGCTGTCGGTTTTATCAATATTTTCAGCATCTTTTTTTAACTTATCCTTCATCAAATATGCTTCAATCATTTTTTTTGCTATCGGCGCTGCCCAGGTTCCACCAAAGCCAATATTTTCCACTACAATTGCAAAAGCTATTTTAGGATTTCTATAAGGCGCAAAACCAATAAAAAAAGCATGATCTTTTCCGTGAGGATTTTGAGCTGTTCCTGTTTTGCCAGCAATTTCAATTTCACTCATCCTGATACTTGTTGCCGTTCCACTTCCATTAACAACAAGAAACATCCCCTCCTTTACAAGATCAAAGACTGATTGTTTAACACCCGTATCAATCTCTTTGAATTTGTAGGGAATTATTTTTTTGGTTTTCTCATCAAGATAACCTTTAACAACATGCGGCTCAAAAGATTTTCCGTTGTTTGCGATCAAAGCAACATATTTTGCCAGCTGCAAAGGTGTCACGCTTACCTCTCCCTGACCGATTGCAAGACTTGCCATAATACTGCGAGGCCATTTTTCGCCATAAATCTTTTTATAATAATTTTCATCTGGAATAAAGCCCGCAACTTCCTCACCAATATCAATACCCGTTTTTTGGCTGAAGCCAAATTTTTTAGCATAAGCATTCCATTTATCCAACCCAATTTTATAAATAAGATTGTAGAAAAAAGTGTTACAGGATTTTTCAATTGCATGAACTACATTTAAACTTCCGTGAGAACCATGGCACTTAAAGAATCTGCCAAAGGTAAAACCACCGCCGCAATAAAAAGTAGTTTCGGAAGTGATCACTCCTAAATCAAGTGCAGCTATTGCAGCAAGAATTTTAAATGTTGAGCCGGGTGGTTTAACCGACAAAGTAGCGCGATTAAATAATGGAATTTCCGGATCCCTATAAAGTTGATCAAGATATTCTTTGCTTGTAACGTAAGAGAATTGGTTCAAATCATAACCGGGGGAACTAACGAGTGCAAGTATTTCACCTGTGGCAGGGTCTATTGCTACTACAGCCCCTCTCTTCCCTATCAATTCCTGTTCGGCAACTCGCTGCACATCAGAATCAATTGAGAGAACCAGATCATGCCCCTTGATAGAGTTAACATCATCTTTCCCATCATTATACTTTCCAATTTCTTTTCGCTTTGAATCAACGAGAATATACTTATTTCCCTTAATTCCTCTTAATTCTTTCTCGTAAGTCTTTTCAATTCCTGTATACCCGATGTAATCACCGGGGTTGTAGTATTCATTTTCTTTTTCAAGCAGCTTTGCAGATATTTCTTTTGCATAGCCAAAAAGATGAGAACCAACTACACCGGCAGGATAGCCGCGCTGCATTTCAACTATGTAGTCGACACCTGGTAAATGCTCACTGTTTTCTTCATACCAGGAAACAACTTCGAAGCTAACCCCCCGTTTCACCCTTATCGGGACGTACTTTGAATAAATACGATTGTTGTACAGAATTTTGTCAATATAACCAGAATCAACTTGAAGTATCGCTTCAATTGTTCTATTTAATTTTCTGTCATAGTCAGCAGGAGTTATTCTTAATGTGTAGGCAGGGACATTATCAACAAGTACTTTTAAGTTGCGGTCAAAAAACACACCGCGAAAGGGAATTTGCTCGATTGCCTTAATGCTATTGCCGGCTGATTTTTGATCGAATTCCGTTTGATTCAAAATTTGCATTTGAAAAAGTCGAAAGCTAAGAAAGCAAAAACTCGCTATGATGATAAAATATAAAATAGACTTTCGATGTAAAGAACCAAAATTTATTTCGTTCATCTAATACCCCCACGTGGAGAAAATAGAAGCAAAATGGTTGATACAATGGAAGTGTACAAAGCAGGAAGCAATCCCTGTTGAATTAATAACAGCAAGACATTATTGTTTAATTCAATACTCGAAAAGAAGGAATAGATTATGGAATCTACAACTGCGCAAAGCAGTACAATCAGGCAAAATAAAAATGATCTTAAATATTGATCGCGTTGTGTCTCTTTAGAAAAATAACCGGCGGTAAATCCGGCAATTGTTTTGGAGATCATTGCACTTCCAATTAATCCTCCAGTAATCAGATCGAATAAAAAACCGAAGACAAAACCTAATACTGTTCCATAAATTTGCCCATGCTGAAGTGTATAAAAAACAAGTATGATCAGTAGTAAGTCTGGCACGCTGCTGTTAAGCGAAAATAAAGGAACAACAGTAACCTGAATTAATAGAAGTGGAAAGAATAATATAACTGGAAGTAGATAGCTTAATCGCATATGTCATTTACGATTATAAAAATTCAATTCGAGATATTCCTTTTCTTTACTTTGAACTATCCCAAGCACAAACACATTTTCTGTTTTGTCGAAATCCACAAATGATTGAATTACAATTTCGTTAAATATACCAGTTTCCAAATTTTTTAAACCCTTTACAACACCAACCGGGATGGCTGCAGGAACAATCGAACTAAGATCTGATGTGATAATCCTGTCCCCTTCCTTAAAATCATAAGTCTTTGGTACATTAACGATTGCAAATTCAGATCCATTCCATTTCATTACACCATCCACACGACTTCTTTCGTCTTTCACTGTAATTTTCAAATCAACATTCTTCAGTGTTCGAACAACGGAATAATTATCCGAGACTAAATAAACTATACCAATTAATCCTGCATCGTTCAGAACGGGCATGCCCATTTTAACCCCTTTCTCATTACCAACATTTAAAGTAAAAGATCCTTGAAATTGATTTAGGGATTTGGAAATTATTACTGCAGGAATTAGCGGTTGATTAGTATTATTTTTTAAGCCAACAAGACCTTTCAATTCTTGATTCTGAATTCCATATTGTCTCAACTTACTTACTTCTAACATAAGTTCAGCATTCTTGAATCTCAATCTTTCATTCTCATTTCTCAGAGAAGATGTATTGATAAAATCTGCGAAAACAGAGGAGACTGCAGCGAAGCTTCCGAATGCTATAGCCCGGACATTTTGCAATTGAGCCTTGTTGTTTAAGGATAGTGTGATAATTGAAATGACGAGTAATAAAATTAGAATGAAATATTCCTTGAAATTAGACCATAAATATGATAGCAGTCTGAACATTAATATCTTCTGTTACGTATTAAAACCTTAGAATAATGATTAAGATTATCTATAACTTTTCCTGCACCTCTAACAACTGCGGTTAACGGATCTTCAGCAACGTGTACCGGAAGATTAGTTTCCATTCTGATTCTTTCATCTAATCCTTTTAATAAGGCACCACCCCCTGTTAACATAACACCTCTATCAAGGATATCTGCAGAAAGTTCCGGAGGAGTGCGTTCAAGAGTCCTTCTTACTGCATCAACTATCTGTGACACAGCCTCGTTAAGCGCTTCCCTAATTTCTACTGAACTGACCTCAGTTGTCTTTGGGATACCACCGACCAAATCTCTGCCTTTTACTTGTATAGTAATTTCTTCTTTCAACGGAACGGCAGAACCGACTTCACATTTAATTGCTTCGGCAGTTCTTTCCCCAATTAGAATGTTATGATTTTTTTTAAAGAATTGCATAACGGCATTATTCATTTCATCGCCGGCAATCCTAATGGATTCTTCATTCACAATTCCTGATAATGCAATAACTGCTATTTCAGTTGTTCCGCCGCCTATATCAATAATCATACTTCCAACAGCGGCTTCAACGTCAATTCCAATTCCGATTGCAGCAGCCATTGGCTCAGCAATCAAATGAACTTCTTTAGCACCTGCATGTTCGGCGCTATCTCTAACTGCTCGCTTCTCAACTTCTGTAACACCGCTTGGAACTGCCACAACAATTCTTCTGCTTGCTATTGCCCCTGCCCTGACTTTCTTAATAAAAGCACGAATCATTCCTTCGGCAATTTCAAAATCTGCTATAACTCCATCGCGCATTGGTCTGGTGACTTTTATCTCCTTGTGCTCTCTGCCTTGCATTTCCTTCGCTTTATTGCCAAGAGCGATGATACGTTTTGTATTTTTATCAAATGCAACGATTGAAGGTTCATTAAGCACTATACCCTTCCCTTTAACATAGATAAGAGTGTTTGCCGTGCCTAAGTCAATTGCAATATCCGTAGAAAATAAATCAAAAATTCCCATTAGTCCTCTTAATGTTTAAAGTGTCTTAATCC
>DAOLIQ010000046.1:22623-25896 GCA_035328465.1 Ignavibacteriaceae bacterium
GAAAATAAATCAAAAATTCCCATTAGTCCTCTTAATGTTTAAAGTGTCTTAATCCAGTGAATACCATTGAAATTTTATTTCGATTAGCTGCATCTATAACTTCTTTATCCCGCACCGAACCGCCCGGTTGAATAACTGACACGGCTCCGCATTTAATAATTTCTAAAAGCCCGTCTGCGAATGGAAAGAATGCATCGGATGCTGCAACCGAATCTCTTAATTCAAGTCCATGTTCTTTTGCTTTCATCACCGCTATCTTCACCGAGTCTAAGCGAGACATTTGCCCTGCCCCGACAGCAAGTGTAGTTTTGTCTTTTGCAAAAACTATTGCATTCGATTTTGTGTGTTTGGAAACTATCCATGCAAATTTGAGATCTTCCATTTGTTTTGCAGTTGGCTTTACATCAGTTACAGTTTTTAATTTATTATCTATTAAACTAATATTATCAGAATCCTGAGCAAGCACTCCGCCAGGGATATTTTTATAGTTCATTTGTGAGGGTGAATGTGACAATGGTTTTAGCTGCTTTATCAATCGTCTATCTTTTTTCTTAAGTAAAATACTTATTGCACCTTCTGTAAATTCGGGTGCACAAACAATTTCTAAAAATATTTCATTAAGTTTTTCTGCTAAAGTTTCATCAATAACAAAACTTGTAACAACAATTCCGCCAAACGCAGATACCGGATCACACTTTAATGCTTTTATGTAAGCATCAAGTGCATTGTTACCAATAGCCGCACCAGCAGGATTATTGTGTTTTATTATAGCGCAGGAATTTCTGCCAAGATCTTCTGTCAGTTCGATTGCTGCTATCAAATCTAAAATATTATTGTAAGAAATCTCTTTGCCATGAAAAACATCGAAGTAAGATTTGAAATCACCGAATATTGCTGCCTTTTGGTGGGGGTTTTCTCCATAGCGCAGGTCTTTATCTTTTTTATAATTTATTCTAAAGTAAGATTTGGGAAGTTCAAATTTATTTTCGAGGAAGTTAGCAATGTGAGTATCATAATTTGCAGTGTGTGAATAAGCTTCAACTGCAAGTACTCTTTTTGTTTCAAGGCTTACCTCACCCATTTTCAATTCTTCTATAAAAGAATCATATTGATCCGGGTTTGTAAGCACGGAAACATATTGATGATTTTTTGCTGCAGCCCTGATTAGACTTGGACCGCCAATATCAATATTTTCAATACACTCTTCCAAAGTAACATTCGGCTTCTTAATTGTTTCCACGAAAGGATAGAGATTTACACATACAATATCAATTGGATTTATATCAAATTGTTTGACCTGATGCTGGTCGTTTTTATTATCTCTTCGGTAAAGCACTCCGCCAAAAATTTTAGGATGGAGAGTTTTGACACGCCCATCAAGAATTTCAGGAAATCCTGTAAGGCTGCTTATCTCGATTACTTCTATGTTTGCCGAAAAAAGTAACTTGGCAGTATTGCCTGTTGCAATAATTTTATAACCTCCAGAGATTAATGCATTGGCAAGTTCACGTAATTTTAATTTATTGGATACACTTAGTAAAGCGAATTTTTTCAATTTAATTCCATTATTTTTTCAGTTGGTTATTTGAACTCTCCCGTTCTTAAACCAGACTCGATTTTCATTAATCATTTTTATTACTGCAGGTAAAAGCTGATGTTCAACTTCTAAAACCCGCGCTGCAATTTCTTCCGGTGATTGAGCATCGGAAATATCAACACATCTTTGAGCAATAATTTTTCCAGTATCATAATTTTCATCAACAAAGTGAACAGTAGCTCCCGATACTTTGCACGATGAATCAAACACTGCTTTGTGAACTTTCATTCCATACATCCCCTTCCCTCCGAATGAAGGAAGCAATGCCGGATGAATATTTATAATTTGATTCTTGTATCTGTTCGTTATTTCAGGTGGAATTATTTTAAGATAACCTGCAAGAACAATTAAGTCAATATTATTTTTGGCGAACAAATTTAAAAGTTCATTAATTTCCATCCCCCCTTGCTTAATTCCTAATATATAATAGGGGATAGATTTTTTTTTTGCTATTTCAAATGCCGGACAAAAAGCCTTATCACTTATGATTAAAGCAACTTCAACTTTGTTATTTAATTCCGGCGAATTGATAATTGCATTCAGGTTTGAACCTCTGCCGGATACGAAAACGGATATTTTCACTTATTATTTTTACTAATTAAAAGTGATCAAAATTAGTTAAATGAACTACAATAAGCAATGAATTATGATCTAAATTAAAGATTTTGTGCTAAATCAATAGAATTGCCAGCAGTTTCAATTGTCTTTTACTAACCCACCTTACGCAGATGTCATGCTGAACTCATTTCAGCATCTAAATATCAAAGAGAAAATAAATTCTGAAACAAGCTCAGAATGACATTTGGTGTTCTTTTCATATTTTCTGCATAAGGTAACTTACTAAGATTTCTAAGAAGTTATTTCAAAAATATTTTATTACTTTTTTAGCTTGATGAAATTGACTTTAGCCAACCTGAAAGAGGTCTTAATAAATGATTTTGAAAAAAGATTAAACAAAGCATTGTTCAGACCAATTATTTTTGATTAGATGCTTTCTGATCCGACAAAATGACCCATTGACGAACTATTTTAGAAATTTGAAACTTACTGCCAAGTCTTTAAAGGAGTTGAATGTCGGAGTGCACGTGAGTTACAGTACATACTCAGCTACTCTAATGGAAAATTTCCTCAATGTTATCAAGAATGCTAAAAGTGCGAGTAAGAACGATAGACTGTGCTTCTCATCATTTTGCCGATGGCGGGAAAATGATCGAAATAGGAATGGAGAACAACTAGACTTTTCAACTTAGCTGGGTAGTCAAAAAATATTGTGGTTCAATGGTTTATCGCCACAAAGCATTAGTAAAAAAAATGGAACTGAAGTACAACGGAATAATGGCGGTTTAGGTAGCCGAAAGCAGCGTATGTGAAGCGTATGATTAGCGTATGATTAGCGTATGATTAGCGTATGATTAGCGTATGTCGAAAGTAAGTACTTAGGATTTTGTAATAAATTTCAACGTGAGAATGGAAGAAAAAGAACTTTAACAGAAATAATAAATTGCCATAATTAATTACTGTTTAAATATACGATTTTGCCATCACTTTAAAAAATATTTCAAAATCATTTCTTTGAATCAAAATGAACTATCTTTATTTTTCCCGCAAAGGTTGGTAGTAAATAGTCAACCGGATTTTATAAATATGTTTTTTAAAAAAGACAGATCGCATGCCCC
>DAOLIQ010000047.1:0-25700 GCA_035328465.1 Ignavibacteriaceae bacterium
TATAATCCAAATTATTTTAAAAAATACTTGACAAATACTGTACATTATATTATTTTAGTCACCATCGTTTAGAATTATTTATTTTTCATATACAAATATTAGACAATTTCAATACGACATTCAATTATTGCTAGTAAATTTTCAAATAACTACTTAAAAACAATACTAAAAGGAACAAAATGAAAAAAGTACAATTGTTTTTCGCTCTTTTCTTGACTTTAGGAGTAAATATAATTTTTGCTCAGACTGCTAGACTTCAAGTAATTCATAACTCTGCAGATGTTTTAGCAAGTCAAGTGGATGTTTATTTAAATGGTTCATTATTATTAGATAACTTCGCTTTTAGAACCGCGACACCATTTATTGATGCTCCAGCCGGTTCTCCAATAAATATAGGCATAGCTCCCGGTAACAGTATAAGTGCTGAAGATACCTTAAAAAATTTCACAGTAACTTTAACAGAAAACGAAACTTATGTTGCAATAGCCAACGGTGTTTTGGACCCTGCCTCTTATGCCTCAAATCCGGATGGAAGAAGTACTGCATTCACTTTATTTATTAAAGAAATGGCTCGTGAAAATGGAGTTGGAAGCGATGTTGATTTCTTTGTATTGCACGGAGCAACTGATGCCCCTACAGTAGATGTGATTGCGAGAAATGTAGCATCGCTCGTAGATAATGCAGCTTATGGAGACATCACAAATTATATTTCTGTCCCTGCTGCTGAGTACACTTTAGATTTAACATTATCTGACGGCGTTACATTAGTTCAAACTTATATTGCAGATTTATCAACACTTGGTGGGGGTAGCGCAGTTGCTTTCGCTTCAGGCTTTTTGAATCCATCATCAAATCAAAATGGTGAAGCTTTTGGAATTTTCTTCGCTCTTTCAGATGGTACCGTAGGGCAATTTCTTGAAGATGTTACAAGTGTAGAAAATATATCAGAGGCAGTTCCTAATAATTTTACACTTTCACAAAATTATCCTAATCCGTTTAATCCAACCACTTCTATCAATTTTACAATTCCAACTAGTGAATTTGTAACATTAAAGATTTACAACATTCTTGGAAGCGAGATAGCAGATTTAGTAAGTGAAAATCTCTCTGCGGGCTCCTACAGTTTCAATTTTGATGCGCAGAATCTTGCTTCAGGCGCTTACTTTTATGAACTGAAAGCTGGCACATTTACTCAGATTAAAAAAATGAACCTGCTTAAGTAAAAAAATAATCTTTCAGGGACATCACCTAAAATGGAAACGAAATTATATTAATTTAAATGTGAAACGAAGAAGCAAACAAAAGATATAAAGTATGTCAGATAAGTGGTGTCCCAAACGAAAGCAGTCTATTTCTAAATATTATTCAATATCAAAATAAAATGAAAAAAGTAATCATCATCGGCTCAGGCTTAGGCGGTTTATCAACTGCACTTAGATTAGTAAAACAAGGTTACAAGGTGACTATACTTGAAAAGCATTCAACTCCCGGCGGAAGATTAAACATAGTGGAACAAGATGGTTTTCGATTTGATATGGGTCCATCATTTATGAGTATGACTTACGAGCTTGATGAATTATTTAACAGTATCGGTATAAAAAATCCAATTGAACTTGAAGAACTTGACCCGCTTTATCAGGTATTCTTTGAAGGGGAGGAAAGATCAAGATTGATTTACAAGAGTCTTGATAAATTAGCTGAGGAGTTTAAAGACATTGAACCAAACTTAGAAGAGAAGGCTAAGAAATATCTTGATAGGGCGGGGCAATTTTTTCACGACACAATTGACACAGTTGTAAAAACGAACTATTCAAATAAAGCTGATTATCTTTTACATCTGACTAAAGTGCCGATGAAGCATCTCCCCTACCTGCGTAAAAATATGTGGAGTGAAGTCGAAAAACAATTTGAGTCCGAAGAGCTGAAGGTAATATTTTCTTTAGTAGCTTTTTTTCTTGGTTCCACACCATTCCAAACTCCTGCAATCTATTCGCTTCTAAATTATACCGAGATGAAGCACAATGGGTACTGGAAAGTCAAAGGGGGAATGTACAGAATGGTCGAGGAGATAGTTAAATTATTAACTGACAGCGGAGTTAATATTTATTATAATACAGAAATTATGAGGGTCGGAAATAGTAACGGAAAATTGTATGAATTAATTGACCAAAAAGGTAAAAGCTGGAAAGCAGATATTTTTGTTTCTAATTCGGATGCGGCTTCATTTAGAGGCAGCGTTTTGAACAGAGCAAAATTCAGTGAAAAGAAATTAGATAATATGCACTGGACTTTGGCACCATTTACTATTTATCTTGGCGTAAAAGGAAGGGTGGATAAATTGATCCATCACAATTATTTCCTTGGCAGTAATTTTAGAGGATACGCTGATACAATTTTTACTTCATCCATTAGTCCTCAAAAACCCTATTACTATGTTAATGCTCTTTCAAAATCAGAAAAATCTTCCGCCCCGGAAGGTTGTGAGAACTTATTCATACTCTGCCCTGTTCCCGACCTACGATATAAAAAATCCTGGGAAGACAAAGAAGAGCTTGCAAATAATATCATATCTGACCTATCATCAAGAGTTGGTTTCGATATTTCAAAAAACATTTTAACAAAAAAAATACTCGCTCCCGATGATTGGGCGAACACACTGAATTTATACAAAGGTTCAGGATTAGGGCTGGCTCACGATATAAATCAGGTGGGGGCATTCAGGCCAAAAAATAAAGATGAGAAATTCCCGAATCTGTATTATGTTGGGGCCTCAACTACTCCGGGAACAGGTTTACCAATGGTTATTATCAGTTCAAAATTAGTAACTGAAAGGATATTAGACGATGATTCAAGTCTATGATAAAACAAGCTTCGAACTAAGTAAAATAATTACCAAATCTTACAGCACTTCTTTTAGTCTGGGAATAAAATTATTTTCTAAAGATTACAGGGAACCAATCTATAACATTTATGGCTTCGTTAGAATAGCCGATGAAATTGTAGATACTTTCTTTGAGCACGATCGAAAATACTTGTTTGAAAAATTTAGACTTGATACAATTGAGGCAATACAAACAGGTATTTCAACTAATCCAGTGCTTCATTCTTTTCAGCGTACTGTAAAGGAGTATGAAATTGATTTTGAACTGATTGATTCTTTTTTGAAAAGTATGGAAATGGATCTAGTTAAATCTTCCTATGAAAATTATGAGTACAATTCTTACATATACGGTTCGGCTGAGGCAGTGGGGTTAATGTGTTTGAAAGTTTTTACTAAAAATTCTCCTCAACTATTTAACAAGTTGAAACCTTACGCTCAAAAACTCGGCTCGGCATTTCAGAAAGTCAATTTCCTTCGTGATGTTAAAAGCGATATTGAAACTCGGGGAAGGATTTATTTCCCTGACATCAACAACATTAACCAGCTTGATAATGTATTGAAGAAAAAATTTGAAGCAGGTATTGAAAATGAATTTAACGAATCCTTGAATGGTATTCTGAAACTTCCTATCGGGGTTAGGTTAGGTGTTTTCGTTGCTTATATCTATTACAGAACTCTCTTCAATAAACTAAAAAGCAAATCCATTCAGGAAATACGCGAGAGCAGAATTAGCGTACCAAACATCACTAAGTTGTATCTCTTAATTAAATCATATTTCGTTATTCGTGTTTTAAAAAGTAATACAATTTTATGATAATAAGATTTATTTTAATCAGTATGATGATGATAACTACTGCTTTGGCTGGAGATATTTCCAAAGTCACAATTGACAAGCTGCGCTCTTTGCTCTTTGCGTCAACCAATCGAGAATCTGCACTTGACTCGCTTGATAATTATGTTACTAAGCTTGTTAATTCGAATACTGACTCGCCATTAATTACAGCCTATAAGGGTGCTGCGGAGTCAATCCACGCAAAATATAATTTTTGGCCATGGGATAAACTAAGCAATGTCAATAAAGGACTTGAATTACTGAATGAGGCAGTTAATTCAGATAAAGAAAATCTGGAAATACGATTTTTACGTTTTGCTGTTTTACATAATTTGCCATCAATACTTAGTTATTCCGATGATGCTGATCAGGAAGCAGAGATTATTTTTAATATGCTTAACAAAACAAATTATTCTTACGACGAATTTCTTATTAAAAACGTTGTACAATTTTTAGTCATTAGTGAAAGATTGACTGTTAATCAAGTTAAGATGCTTAAAAATAAATTCGGTATCACCTAAACTATGAGTCTTTATGCAATCATAAATTTCGGCATTATTATTATTCCACTTTTGTTATCGTTTGAATCCAAGTTAAAATATTATAAAAAACTCCCTCAGGTTCTAATTGCTGCAGTTGTGGTTGGAATCCCATTTATCATTTGGGACTCTTTTTCAACCTCAAATAACATCTGGAGTTTCAACGGTAATTATGTTGATACTATTCGAATTCTTCACCTCCCTTTTGAAGAAATATTTTTCTTTATCAGTGTTCCTTACTCTATTCTATTTTTGTATGAGACTTATTTATTCTATACGAAAGAAGATTCTATAACTTTCAACATTTATCCAATTTTTATATCATCAATAATTACTTTATTTACCGCCATTATTTTTATTGAGAAGAATTATACATTCACGATTTTAATAATATTTACTCTAGTGCAATTAACTATTTTTTTCACCAAACCGAAATTCATTTTCAGACAGAAATTTATCTTCTTCATACTCTTTACATTTGTACCATTCGGAGTAGTAAATTATTTTCTAACATCAATTCCGATTGTTACCTATAATCAGGAAGAAATAATTGGAATTAGAGCCATCACTATACCACTTGAAGATTTTGTGTACTCATTTTCGTTAATTTTCTCCTACCTTTATTTCTACGAATTGGTAAAACGATGACAAATAAAAGCTGTGCGATCATCGGAGCTGGCTTAGGCGGGCTATCTGCATCGATTCGGCTTGCAATAAAAGGCTATCACGTTACGGTATTCGAAAATAATCCAACACCGGGCGGCAAAGCTTCCCAAATTATAATTGACAAGTTTCGCTTTGATACTGGCCCTTCACTTTTAACAATGCCGTTTGTTCTTCAAGATTTATTTTCGGCTGCAGGCGAGAATATTCAGGATTACCTTCAATTGCAGAAACTCGATATTATCTGTAAATACTTTTATAGTGATGGAACAATTTTCAACGCCTATTCCAATCAAAATGATTTTATCAATGAAGCAGTAAGGAAAACAAAAGAGAAAAAAGAAAATCTCGAAAAATTTTTCTCTTACTCAAAAAAGATTTACGATTTAACAGCGGAGTTATTTTTGTTCAGTGCGTTATTAGATTCAAAAAATCTTTTCAGCACCAAATCTTTTAAAACGTTATTACAGTTAAAAAAAATTGATTCTATGAGATCTATGCATGAAGCAATTGCCTCATTTTTAATTGATGATAAAATGATTCAACTTTTTGATAGATATGCTACCTACAATGGATCAAATCCATTTGCAGCTCCTGCAACCTTGAATCTTATTTCTCATGTTGAAAATGGATTGGGAGCATTTATAAGCAGTACGGGTATTTTTTCAATAACAGAATCCCTCTATAGACTTGCAGTCAAATTGGGCGTGCACTTTAATTTTGGTAAAAGGGTTTCGAAAATATTAGTTTCCAACGGTAGGGTAAATGGAATAGAAGTTGATTCAGATAGGTTTAATTATGATTTTTTAATATCAAACTCTGATGTGAATTACACTTATCAAACTCTTTTAAATGATAAAACTTCATTCTATTCAAATATTTATCGTAAAATCGAGCCTTCTTCTTCAGCGGTTGTTTTTTATTGGGGTGTTCAAGGAATTCACAATCAATTGGAAGTTCATAATATTTTATTTTCTGAGAATTACAAACAGGAATTTGATGAACTTTTTAAACTGCGCAAGATTCCAAGTGATCCGACGATTTATATTTATATTTCCTCAAAATTTAACCCTCTTGATGCACCTACAGGATATGAAAATTGGTTTGTGATGATCAATGCTCCGTTTGATAATGATAAAACTAAGTTAGATATTTCGCAATTAAAGAAGAAGATAATTCTTAAAATAAAATTGCTATTAAATATTGATTTGATGGATAAAATTATCACTGAAGAAATTTTAACTCCAGCTGATATTGAAATAAAAACCAATTCTCTTAAAGGAAGTATTTATGGAATTTCTTCAAACACAAAATTTTCTGCATTTATGAGGCAGCCAAATCGCTCTATGAAGTACCGCGGTTTGTATTTTGTCGGCGGAAGTGCACATCCTGGAGGGGGTATTCCTTTAGTTATTCTCTCCGGTAAAATTACATCCGAATTGATTTCTAAATATGAAAAATAAATTATGATTAAATCTAAAAATAATTCGGCTGCAAGATTAGTTTTTAACAACTACATAGATCGTTTATTGAGAAAAACTTTCTCAAATTTCTATTTATGTAATGAGTATCCAGCCTTGAATTCGAATGAAAGTGTACTCTTAACACCAAATCATTTTAGCTGGTGGGATGGTTTTTTTATTGACTATATAATTAGAAAGGAAACCAATCTCGAATTACGAATTATGATGCTTGAAGAGCAATTAAAAAAATACTGGTTCTTCAAATATGTTGGAGCATATTCAATTGACCCGAATAATCCATTAACTACTAAAGATTCTATCAACTACACAAGAAAGTTATTAAGTGAAAAAAATAACGCAGTGATAATCTATCCGCAAGGTGAAATCGAACCATTTGATAAACGACCATTATCAATAAAAAAAGGCATTTCTTTGATGCTAAAAAATTCAAATAATATTAATGTTATTCCCGCAGCATTCAGCATTATATTTTCCGACCAAAAGCTGCCATCTATCTTTCTAAGGTTCGGATATCCAATCAGCTCAAAGAGTATACTAAATGATTTCAATACTTTCGAATATGCTTTTTATAACAATCTTAATTTATTAACAGAAGCAGTTCTTAGTAGAAATATTATTAAGGATTATTTCAATCAATGACATTGGATTTTAATAACATTTATTTTATTTCGTTATTATTGATTCATCTTGTTTTGCTCTCAGTAATTATATATAATTATTTTACCGAGATAAGACTTGAACATAAAAACTACAAGTACAAAAATGAACCATTTCTTTCAGTACTAATTCCTGCAAGAAACGAAGATAAAAATATTAGTGCATGTCTTACTAGTCTGATTAATTCTGCTTATAAAAATTTTGAGATTATAGTACTTGATGATGCTTCCACCGACCAGACATATAACATCGTAAGTGAGTTGAAAATTAAATATTCAAAAGTAGATTTGATTACTGGTAAACCCCTTCCTTCTGACTGGCTTGGTAAAAACTGGGCGTGCCATCAATTAGCTCAAAAAGCCAAAGGTGAATTACTTCTATTTTTAGATGCGGATGTACAAATAACAAATCAAGCGTTAAGTTATGCGGTCCAAACTTTTTTAGATAAAAAAGTTAAAATGCTCTCAGTTTTCCCGACGCAAATAATTAAATCATTCGGAGAGTGGCTTGTAGTACCTTTGATGGATTGGTTGCTTTTAACTTTTTTACCATTAAAAAAAATATATACTTCTAAAAAGACCTTGTTGGCTGCTGCTAATGGTCAGTTCATGTTGTTTGATCGGCAAACATATTTTGAACTTGGCGGACATCAAGCTGTAAGGCATAATATTGTTGAAGATATGGCGTTCGTAAAAATCTTCAAATCGGTAGGGGTAAAGGTTATTACTTTACTTGGAAATGATTTAATAAATTGCAGGATGTACAATGATCTTCGATCTGCTATTAATGGGTACACTAAAAACTTTTACCTGGGATTTAATGTTTCATCAACTGCATTTATTTTTTTATTACTCACCTCATTTTTGATGTTCATTTCGCCAATCGTAATTGTTTTTTATAATTACTTTATGCTTTTAGTTCTGGTAATTATTTTATTACAAATCATTTGCATTTCCGTGCTTTCACGGCAAAACATTTTTTTGAAAATTCTATTATTTATTCCGCAACTTTTTTTATTGCTTTTTATTGGGATCAAATCTGTAATCGCGTTCAAAAGAAAAAGTATTAAATGGAAAGATCGAATTATAAATTAAATAACTCAGGTGTTATATTTATATATATTTACTTTCTTGCTGGAGTACTTTGGCATTTGCTGGATTTTTCACACACAATAGTTTTGTACTTAACTCCTTATACACTGTTCATTGCGTCAATTTTAGTCATTTATTTTGGCAACAAGAAAATAGAAATCAAACTTATTTCTTGGCTCTTTGGCACATTCATTTTTACTATGTTGATTGAAATATTAGGAGTAAAAAGCGGAAGCATATTTGGCAACTATTCTTATGGAAGTATCCTTGGACTAAAGTATTGTGACGTGCCAATAGTTATAGGCATAAACTGGACTATAGTCATTTACGGACTTTACACTATTAGTGACAAAATTATTTCTCAAAGTATTATTTTAAAAAGTTTTCTAGTCGGTGTAATGGCTGTTCTTTTTGATTTAATACTTGAGCCTGTGGCGGTTAAATTAAACTATTGGAATTGGCAAAGCGTTACAATTCCAGTTCAAAATTATTTAAGCTGGTTTCTAATTTCTGCGGGTGTGTCATTTATTGGAGCTAAAGTTAAATTAAATACAGATAATACACTCGTTATACATTATTTGTTTGCGCAGTATTTATTCTTTTTTCTTCTCTTGGTATTTATATAAGTAATTAAAAAATTTTAAAAGGTCTTTGTATGCAAATGTTTATAAATATTTCGGCTTTCATTTTCACTTTCTTTTTTATGGAGTTGGTCGCCTGGTGGAGCCATAAAAATATAATGCATGGAATTCTCTGGCGTTTACACTCAGACCATCATATCAAAACTCAGAAGCAAACCCTTGAGATGAATGATTTATTTGCATTGATTTTTGCTTTACCAAGTATGGTTTTATTGGCGATAGGATTTGATAAAATATCAAGTGCACCATACTTTTGGGTGGGGTTGGGAATTTTAATTTATGGAGTAGCCTATTTTTTCGTACATGATATTTTTATTCACCAGCGAATCAAGATATTTAGAAACATTTCAAACCCTTATTTTATGGCTATGAGAAAGGCTCACAAAATCCATCATAAAAAATTAGTCAAGGATGATTGTGAATACTTTGGATTTTTATGGGTGCCGAGAAAATTTTATCAAATGGAAAAATCAATCAGTAATTGGGAAAAGAAATAACATGTTCGAATTTAATCAACAACAAATAATCAATGCTCCGCTTGAAAAAGTATTTAGTTTTTTCCAGCAGCCTGAAAATCTTTCAAAGACAACGCCTGAATGGTTAAACTTTGATATTATTACGAAACCGCCTTTGATTATGAAGGAGGGTGCAGTATTTAAATATAAAATAAAACTATTCGGGATTCCGTTTTACTGGGAAACGAATATAGTTAAATATCAACCAAAGAAAATGTTTGTAGATGAGCAAACTAAAGGTCCATATAAAAAATGGGTACATACACACTCCTTTATAGAATCAGATGGAAAGGTCATTATGTACGACAATGTGAAGTACGATTTATATGGCGGGCTATTTAAGTATTTACTTAATAAAATATTTATCCAAAAATATATCGAAAAGATTTTTAAGTATAGAAAAGAGACATTCGAAAAAGAATTTTTATAAATTATCCACGGAATGAAAACTGAACCCTCTTAAAAATTCCTCTATGCTCATACGTCGTTTTCCTTCCAATTGAATTTCAAGAATTCGGATTGCATTATTCCCACAGCCTATTATCAATTCAGATTTTGTTTGATGAATTTGGAATGGTGAAAGACTAAGGTCAGATACCACTTCGGTTTTAAATATTTTAAAAACTTTATTTTTGAAAGTAAAAAATGCTGCTGGATAAGGTGAAAGTCCTCTTACAAGGTTATGAATTTCTTTTGCCGACTTTTGCCAGTCAATCCGGCAAATCCCTTTTGTAATTTTGGGAGCCGCGGATGCTGAAGAATCAGCTTGGTTCTTCAATTGGAAATTACCTGATTCAATTAGCTGAACAGTTTTTAAAACAAGTTCAGCACCAAGCTGGCTCATTCTATCATGAAGAGATTCAAAATTATCATCAGGATTTATCAAAACTTTTTCCTGAAGAAAGATATTTCCGGTATCAACTTTTTCTGCCAGTTTAAAAGTCGTAATTCCTGTTTCAGTATCCCCGTTGATTAATGCCCACTGAATCGGTGCCGCACCACGGTATTTCGGAAGGAATGATCCGTGTAAATTAAATGAACCGAATTTTGGAATTTCAAAAATTTCTTTCGGAAGAATTCTGAATGCTACAACTACAAACAAATCTGGTTGTAGTGACTTCATCTGCTCCTTAAATTCATTATTCCCTTTTAATTTTTCAGGCTGGTAAACTGGGATATTATTGTCGATTGCAAAATTTTTTACGGCAGTGAAAGTAACTTTTTGCCCCCTGCCCCGTTCTTTGTCGGGAGTGGTAATAACAGCAGGTATTTGGTAGTGATTATTTAAGAGTATTTTTAAAGATGGAATGGCAAAATCAGGAGTACCAAGAAAGACAATTCTCATAAATAATTTGAATTCTATTTCAATTGGTAGTCAAGGTCGTGTGTGACAGGATAATCAACTTCAATTTTACGATTTTTAATTTTAGTTAAAGATTTTTTTAATTTCTTCTGTTCATCGGGCGGAAGTAGATCAGTAAAATAAATTCCTCTTAAGTGATCATACTCATGCTGAATTACACGCGCTAGTAATTTATCGGCATGAATTGTTTGTTCTTTTAAATTTGTATCGAGGTAAGTTATTTCAATCTCCGATGGGCGTTCAACTTCACCGCGAATATCAGGAATACTTAAGCAGCCCTCTTCAATAAAACATTTTTCTTCCCCGTACTTTGTAATTAATGGATTAATAAAAACAACGGGTTTAAATTTTTCATATTCTTCGACACCAGCAAGATCTACGATAAAAATAGCTTTATTTGCCCCTACCTGATTTGCAGCTAATCCTATTCCGTGAGCATTTTGCATCGTCTCAAACATATTAGAAATTAGATTGATTGTATTATCATCTATGCTCTTAACTTTACTGACTTTTTTTCTTAAAATATTATCACCATACAGGGTGATTGGCAAAAGACTCATTTATTCCTCAAATAATAATTATTACTAACTACAATTTAAGTGTAATCGTACTATCATTTCAAGAGCAGCATCTTTTTAACAGAAATAAAATTTTGGGCACTACCGTCAGTGGATAATTGATAAAAATATACACCGCTGGGCATATCTGCAGTACTTTGGAAATTTATTTGATGATCCCCCGCCTGTTGAAATTCGTCAACGAGTGTTTTTATCTCTCTACCAAGTATATCAAATATTTTTAATGTAACGCGGCTGTTTACCGGTAAGTCATAATTGATATTAGTGTTTGGGTTGAAGGGGTTGGGATAGTTTTGGTAAAGTACAAACTGCTTTGGAATTGTTTGCTCCTCTTTAACATCAGTTACTGTTGTATCGCCGTAAACAATTCCGTTAATTACACAACCTTTTAGGAAATCCCTTTGTCCACCTAACTCATCAAAATAAGAATTTGTCATTCCAAATCCTTTCGTAAGCGTATGTCCGCAGCTACAGGGTCCATTTTCCCGGAAATACCATTCAGTTGTATTTGTTTCGAATAAATAGACTGAATTAATCTCTTCTAAAACAATTGATTTTACCCAATCCATATCAACATAAAGAGTATCACCAAGTTCAATTAATAAATCGTAAAACAAAACTTCAGAATTTGAATCTTTGTCGAACCTATAAATCCTTCCTTCATCTAAATCAGGCCTTAAATATAGTGTATCGACAAATGAATAATAATTCAAGCAGTCATTTAATACTGTTGTATAATTAATTCCATTAATTTCCGATTGACCGATAACTTGCATTGTTGAAAATTTTTCAAAATTAGTCTCACCGAATTGATCGATTAAATAACTTATGTACACCCACTTGTTCCCAATCGTAAGTGGAAACCAATCCAATATATCCGGATCAATAGCCAATGATTTTAATACTATCAACGAATCATTAGTTATCTCATATATTTTATACTTTGTTGCTGCGTAAATTTTATCTTCATTTGGTTTTTTGTATATGCCGACAATATTTCGTTCAAGAGTTTTGTACGGATTAAATGTAATCCCAAAATCATTAGACTTATAAATATTTTTTCCATTAGCATAAAATATTAATCCTGGTATCTCAGTATCATTGCTAAAATATATTGGCTGCCCAGACTGCTCCCTTATCATCCAGCTAAATGGTTCCCCTCCTCCTGTAGATAGTTTCATGAGATTGTAATTATAACCATTTGAAACACAATAAATATGGACTCCATCCGGATCGAAGTACATCCTGGAATCATCATCCCAATTTGCAGTATCCACAGAGTAATACGTATTTCCCGAATCGAGCGATTTGATTAGCGAATTGTCGTCATCAATTCCAAACATAACTTTATCATCGAATGGTGAAAGAGAAATAATTGGAAAGGTGGGGCGATTCTGATCTTGCCATGTAATACCCCCATTTGAACTTTTTAATAATATACCAGCATTTGCATACATCAGATCAGGGTTTTGAGATGAAAAATTTAGATGACCTATGTTATTGACCCCACCATACGCTGCACCGTCAAATCTTTCAATATAACCATGATTATCAGGATAAATTGAAAAACCTGCAGCGAGATATTTTTCAGGATCTCCTTTATAAAAATTAAAATCAAGGACTGCTTTGGCTATTTCTCCGATAGGTGGTGGGTAGTTAATTAAATAAGCATCAATAAAAGCACTGTCTATCAAAGTCCCGGGAATGAAATGATAAACCGGGTTATAAATATCTATTGATTTACCTGAACGATAATAAAGATGTGTAACTCCAAGCGAATCATCAAGCCCTGTTAATGATGTGAAGAGGCTATTCTCTTGCGAGAACGAAAGTGGGCTGAGAAGAACCATAAGAATCAAAATATATTTTGTCATAACTACTCCTATTGTAATTATTTTACAACGGAATTGTAAGCAAAATAAATATTAAGATCAAGCAGAATTTTTAGCCGTTGCGCTGGCGAAGTATTTCAAATAATAAGACTCCCGAAGCAACTGATACATTAAGCGATTGTATTTTCCCCTTCATTGGAATGGTCACAAGAATATCACAACTACCAGCGGTCAATCGGCGAATGCCTTTTTCTTCATTGCCCAAAATTAATGCTATGGGAATTTTATAATCAACGTTTGTATATGATTTTGAGTTTTGAAGTGATGAACCAACAATCCAAAAGCCATTATCCTTTAATTCACGAATAGCATCCGATAGATTTGTGACTGAACAAATTTTCAAATGTTCGATAGCACCGGCAGAAGTTTTTGCAACAGTTTCATTTATAGGTGCACTGTTGTGTTTTGTAATTATTATACCATCCACCCCAACACAATCTGCTGTACGTATAATTGCACCAACGTTATGTGTATCCTGAATAGAATCTAATATTAATATTAAAGGGAAGGTCGATTTCTTCGAATCAATTATGAGCTGACTTAATGAGAAATATTTTTGCTGAGTTTTTATTGCTGCCACTCCCTGCGAGTTTTGGCTTGTAACTAATGCCGAAAATTTGGACGGAGAGATCTGACTGCATTTAATTCCTTTTTTCTTACAAGCTATTATAATAGTTTCAATTATTCCACCTGTTTGTCCATAAGAGATAACCACCTGTTCAAGCTCGGCGTTTGAGTTAATTGCTTCGAGAACGGGTTTTCTGCCTATAATTAATTGCATTCTAAATTATTTTTTATTTTCTTTTGGTTTCAAAGGCGGCGGGACAAACTTCACAAGCTCTTTGTGATACATAAAATGAGACCAGCCTGCAATACCAATCACAATTAATCCAGCCGAAATAAGCTGAGCTTCCGATAGTCCGAACATCAATCTCGGATTTAGTCTTATAAATTCTACAAGCAGTCTTGCAGTGCCCGAAAGAATTAAATAAAGCATAAATAGTTTTCCATCAATCCAATCTTTCTTGCTTAATTTCCAAAGTACGTAAAAAATAATAACCCCAACCATGAATTCATAAAGAGGTGTTGGGTGAAGCGTGGCTGTATCTGGAACACCGTTAGGAAATTTAGCCATTACAGATGGAAATTGTTTTGCCATTTCTTCAGTATTAAAAATCACGGAGGGAGGGACAGTTCCATTTGAATAAAGCATCCCCCACGGAAGATCAGTTGGAATACCGTAATCACCATCACCGGCAAGATGGCAGCCGATTCTTCCAATGCCATAAGACAACGCAAGCGATGGTGCTGCTGCATCGGCGAGAACCAGAAAAGGAATTTTCTTTCTTCGGATATAAATATAAATCGCGATGATCGCAAGGATAAGTCCGCCGTAAAAAGTCAGACCGCCCGGAGAGAAAGCCATCCCAATGGGATCAGCAATAAATTGATTCCAGTGTTCGAAAAGATGGAAAAGTTTTCCCCCCGCCACACCGAAAACTATTGCAAGCAGGGTTGTTTCAGTTGCAATGTTCGGATCAAGCTTCTTTCTTTCAATCTGCTTGTTTAGGAAATAACTGCCAAGAATGAATGAGATACCGAGCATCAACCCGTAACTATAAACTGTTAATGGTCCTATTTTAAATAATTCAGGATACATAATTGATTACCTCTGTAAAAAAGAAAGTTACTATTTGGGTTGTAAATTATTTTTAACTGTGTTAACGATTAATGACAAACTATTTATTTCAATGAATGTTTGTTCACCGGTTTTCATATTCTTTAAACTCACGTTACCATTCTTGAATTCGTCGCCGCCGAGAAACAACACAAACTTTGAGTTGAATTTGTTCGCCTCCCGCATTTGTGCTTTTACGCTCCTATCATGATAATCGTAATCACAACTTAAATTTTCTCTTCGTAACCTGGAAGCAAGATTTGCAACTAATATTTCAAATTCAGTTTTCCGATTAAGATCATCATTTATTTTAATTAAGTAAACATCAATTGAATCGTCAGGGACACTAAAGGATTTTTCATTATCGCAGGCGAGTAAAATGCGCTCCATCCCTGCAGCAAAACCAACTGCCGGTGTAAATTTGCCGCCAAGTTCCTGAACAAGTAAATCGTATCTTCCCCCTCCACACAGAGCACTCTGTGAACCGACACTTCCGCTTATTATTTCAAAAGTCGTTTTAGTGTAATAGTCTAATCCCCGCACAAGTGCAGGATCCACTTCAAATGGAATTTCAGTTTTTGCGAGATAATTTTTTACAGTATCAAAATCATTTCTGCTTTGTTCATCAAGATAATCTAAAAGCAAAGGGGCATTTTTCATTATCTGTTTATCAACTTCAATCTTGCTGTCAAATATCCTCAGAATATTTGTATCAAATCTTTTTCTGCTTTCTTCGGATAGTTTATCTTTTTTATCTAAAAGAAATTTGCGCAGGTCTATTTTGTATTTCTCTCTTACTTCGGGTACACCAAGCGAATTAATTTTAACGACTAAGTTTTTTAATCCAAGTTCATTTAAGATTTGATAAGCAATCTCAATCATTTCGCCGTCAAGTAATGGAGAAATACTTCCCAAAGCTTCTGCACCGAACTGATGAAACTGCCTCAATCTTCCTGCCTGCGGACGCTCCTGCCTGAACATCGCACCAATATAGTAAAGCTTGCTTAACGACTGCTGCGCGCCAAGTGATCGTTCGATAAAAGCACGAACAACTCCTGCTGTATTTTCAGGTCTCAGAGTTATGCTTGTTTCGCTTCTATCTTTAAATGAATACATTTCTTTACTGACAATATCAGTTTCTTCACCAATTCCACGGGCAAATAAAGCAGTCTCTTCAAAAACCGGCGTACGAATTTCTTTGTAATTAAAAGTTTTAAAAGTCTGCCGTAATAAATTTTCAAGATACTGCCATCTGTGAATATCTGAAGGTAGGATATCTTTTGTACCTGTAATTGCTTTAATCATTTTAATAATGGGGGTTGAAATTATTACGTATCAAGTTATCAAACATCGAAGTAATTTTTTTCTTCTTGGCCGAAATAATCAAGTATTTCAACAGTGGATTTTGCACTAATAAGTTTTTGTCTGAATTCATCTTTATTCATCATGCGGGAAATACGGCTTAGAAGTTTAATATGTGCGCTTACCAAGTTTTCTCTTCCAATCAATAAAAAAATTAAATGCACCGGTTTACCATCAAGTGAATCGTATTCAATAGGCTTGGTAGATTTTCCAAATGCAGCAAGTATCTCTTTAACTCCTGAAGTTTTGCCGTGAGGTATTGCGAAACCTTTGCCTACCCCTGTTGACATTATTTTTTCTCTTTCTAAAACAGATTCCTTCATCTTTTCAAAGTCTAAAACTCGTTCATCTGTTTTGAATAAGTCAAGTAGTTCATTTATCGCTTCATTTTTTTGACTGCTCTTAAGCTCTGCAATAATAAATTTTTCAGTGAGTATATCTGTTACTTTCATCAGTTAGCTAACATTTAAATATTTTACTTGTATATTAATTCATTTAAGTAGTAAAAAATAATCCCAAAATTTTGAGATTATCCCCATCAATCTCTATAAGGTATAGGATGATCTTTATAAAATTGCTTCAGCCGTTTTTCAAGATAAGGGAATTGATCTCTGCGGACAAGCGAAACACAAGCTCTAAGTCCCTCTGTACGGGTCGAGCCGGTTATTTCAAGTGAAATTGCACTTACTCCATAAAATAATAATTCGCGCAGAAGTTCCTCCCCGTTCATTCCGGGATAAGAAACCGTAAAATAAAATCCATCCGCAATTGGCTCATTCTCATCAAGGTCATAAACAATATTAAAGCCATTTTCAGTAAATAACCGTTTCATAATATTCGCTTTATCGCCGTATTCCCTGACAGATTCAACGAAGTTCAATTTACCGTCGTTAGCTGCTTTGAAAATTGCCGCCATTGCATATTGAACTGTATGAGTCATTCCCGCACTCAATGGATAAATTGTTCCAAAGATCATTGTGTAGCCAAACAAATCACTTGAATAAAATCGTTTTAAGTCTGGGTAGGTGGAAGCAAATAATTTATCCGATATAATCATCATCCCGATTCTTTGTCCTGCATAGCTGAATGCTTTTGAGCCTGAGATTAACAGAACATACTTATCGGTGTAATGCGCGATTGAAGGCTGATACGGCGGCTCGCCGGGCTTAGACATATCTCTCCTAAAGTCCATTGCGAAATAAGCAAGATCTTCAAGCACAATTGCCTCGTACTTATCGGCAAGCTCTGCGATTATTTTTAATTCTTTTTCAGTAAAGCAAATCCACGAAGGATTGTTAGGATTGGAATAAATAATATTTGAGATGTTCCCTTTTTCGAGATATGATCCAAGTTTTGCTCGAAGTTTATCGCCGCGGAAATCATAAACGTCAAATGATTCGTACTTCAATGATAAAACTTTGTGCTGCTGTTTATGCACTGGAAAACCGGGATCAATAAAAAGGGTGGTGTCTTTATCTTTATGAATTCTGTTAAGAGTTAAAAACGCAGCGAAACTCCCCTGCATCGAGCCGACAGTTGGTACGCAGCCTTGCGGACTAACATTAATATTCATAAAAAGTTTTACGAACCGGGCAGCCTCACTTTTTAATTCGGGAATGCCTTGAATATCGGGATAGATTGCCGCTACACCTTTTTTATGTGCTGCAATTTCTGCGTCAACACCCACCTGTGACGGCGGCAGGCCCGGTACACCCATTTCCATACGTATAAACTTTTCGTTGGAAGCTTTTTCAATTTCATCAACAAGTTTTTTAATCTCACGAATAGTTGCTTTGCTGATTGAAGACAAGTTTGATTCCTGAATTTTCTTTTCTACAATCTGATAATTTATTGGAGTGTTTTTCATTCAATTCACTTTTTTATGCCAAAATTTTCTTGTTCAAAATTAGAAAATTCTATAGAACATTCATAAAGTTTATTTAGAGGAATTCTTCATACAAAAGTTACGATGGTCCTCTTATTGAAGTAAAGCTTGAGTAAAGAGGGATTCAATTACTCTTATACTTCCCACGTATCCGGACAAAGTTCACGCTTAGATTTCGCTCATATCCATACTATTTGCCACCATTGCTAGCGAAGTTCTCAACTTTGGCGGCAATTTATCAAACTTTGCTCGCCTCGTTTCAAAAATTACTTCCCTTGCTACAAAGTAGGATGGCAGGGTTTCAATTCATGGCGTCATGTTTTCAAACAAAGCGTTTTCTTCCCAATATTGCTCGTAAAGTTCTGAATCATGATGGCAAAGTTCCGAACTTTACCGGTCAAGTTCTGATTACAGAAGCAAAGTTTCCGACTTTGCCGCCATGTTTTCAATCCATGGCAGCAAAGTTGAGATGCAGGTGTATGTAATTTTTATCCTCAGCAGTAATTTTTTACCTGTCATATTCATCCTTAATCTTATTTTTGCCTTTTTTTTCAATCTCTAAAACGAAAATAAGTATGGCATGATAGTTGGAAATTTTTCAATCAGATAATCAAAGTTGCCATAGTGGTATATAATCAGTTCAAAACCTCTGGGACCGAACGTATCCCCGAGGTTTTGTTTTATTCTAAACTATTGGAAATCTCTCATCCTTCCACCACGCGTTACGAAGTAAGTAGGCGCAGAATGACAGGGGGTATTAAAACTTTATTTGAATTGAGAAGAGGTTTGCATTTCCTAACCCAAGTGAGAACGGCAGAAATGCATAATCAAATTTCAGACTGCCCCACATCAAGCCTAATCCTGCAGTAAACCCTTTAGACTCAAATCCCGTTTGATATCCGGCGCGAAGTGCAAGCAGGTTATCATATAAAACTTCACCGCCAAGATTAAAATGAATATCGTCAGTGTCAATATATTTTTGAAATTCACCGGCAACAATTGCATCAAATTTATTTTCACCTAAATCAAAATTGTAAGCAGGACCAATTCTTATTTCGGAAGGAAGTTTAGTTTCTTCATTACGGAGTTTATTCATCGAGCCTAAATTTTTCACAACGCCGGAAATAGTTAACCCCTCCATTTCAGTTTTATAAAATAAACCGAGGTCGAAACCATAACCAGTCGCTTCATCGGAGAGCAATCCTTCGTAAAGATATTTTGCCGTGAATCCGGTGGAAATATTTTCATAGACTTCAAACCCGGTGGAGATACTTCCATAAAAATAATTTGCATCGAAAATTGATTCCGGTTCACCGGCTTTTGTGCGAAGCTGGATATCGCTGACGGAAGTAACATTAGATCCAAACGCAAAAGGAAGTCCGAAAATATTTGTCTTTGCACCGAGTACTTCACTGCGGACATCCTGAATCCATTCGTTGTGCATCACAAGAATTTCATTATCAGAACTCAGAGTTAATTTTGCCGGGTTATAAAACAAAGCAGTTAAATCGTTAGAAGCAGAAGTACCTGCATCCCCCATTGCAATATTGCGGGCACCAAATCCGAATTTCAGAAAAGATAAACCTGTGCTGCCTGCGCTTTGTGCATTAACGAAAGTGAAACTGATAAGTGCGATTGCTAAAATTTTTTTAGTCATATTAAAATTAAATTAAAAGTTTATTGTAAGTCCAACTATGTGCCTATCGTGCGGCGAATATTGCTCGATCATAAAAGCATAATGAACACCTGCTGTAATTGAGCCGAAGCTTTTTGAATAAGAAAATCCTGCAGCAGGCTTGGGAAGAAAATCAGCATTACTCAAATTGAATTGATCAACACCCGCACGAATAAAAAGATTTTCATAAATATTATACTCAACGCCGGCACGAAGAATATTTGTTTCGGCATTGCTGTTTTCAAGTTCAACAGAAGCAAGAAGACCAAGTTCTGATTCATGATAACTAAAACCAATTTTTCTAAGCAGGGGGAATTTATCCTCCGAGATTGTCCCATCCTGATCATAAATTGGAGAAGTATCCCATTTGTATTTGCTGTTCAAATCAGCAAGCACAGCGGAGACAGAAAAGTTATCATCTACTTTATATAGTGCTCCGATATCAAAGCCAAGCCCGGTGGAGGTTATTTGTTCGTACAATTTGTAGTAATAAAATTTAGCCGCAACACCAATGGCAAGTTTATCTGATACCCGTATTGCCATTCCGATAAAAAATTGATTCTCGGAAGTTTTTAATTCTCCCGTTGTAAATCCTTGATTATCTCTGCCATCAATATTGCTGACGCCAGAGTTGATTATGCCAAGGCTTATCCCCGCCGTTGCGCGCGGTTTTTTATTTTCGACTGCGGAATCTTTTGAAGAATAAAACTCAAATCGGCGCGTGAAGTTTAAAAAATTTAATGATCTGTCAAGTGATAAAATTGAATACGAAGTTTGGAATGAATTATCATCCTGAAAAACTGAAAGTGCGGGATTGTAATACGAAACAATATTGCCCTCAATGACAGAGGACATAGCGTTACCCATCCCCATACCTCTTGCACCAAAACCAAGTCTGCTGAATGCACCGGGCAGCGAACTGATTTTCGAGAACTCCGGTTGAGCCAATAAAGCAACTGAACTTATTAAAATTATTATCAAAATTATTTTCTTCACAAATTCCTCTTACTGTAAAACAAGAATTTTTCCAAAAACAGGATCAGCACCATCAACTTCAACACGATAAAAATAAACTCCATTTGGGACGATGTTTCCTGCCGCATCCTTTCCATCCCAAAAATCAATAACGCCGTTTGCCTCAACAGTATTTCCATCAATTTGATTAAATGAATTACCGCGCTGAACATTCTGAACAACGGTTGAAACATAATTCATTGCAAAATCAAAAACACGAATCGTAACAGAAGCAGTTTTTCCGCCTGTGCTGTATTTAATTTTTAATTGATCCAGCTTAGGTGAAAAAGGATTTGGATAGGCATACGTTTCAGTTGTTGAAGAAAGCTGCTGCGAAGCAATAAACAATTTCCACTCCCCTGCCCACGGACCGGCAGAACTTTCTGTGTAGCGAACCAACCCATCGGCAGAACCAAGAAAAGTATTCACATCATTCGAAGCTGCGCTGTAAAAAATATTCGTAGCAAGTTTAAGATTTGTTTTATTATCAATGATTGAGCCGGGAAGAATCCAGCTTATTCCATTTGAAGAAGATCTGAACGCACCATTATCTGTTGTCGTAATTACATCGCCTGAAGCAAATCCAAAATTATGCGCACGTTCATCCTCTAAAAATGTCTGCCATGTGTCGCCGCCGTTTGAAGAAGAACTGATGCCGTAAAATTCTGCCTCTCCCTCTGCTTTCCAGGTTGCACCCCAAATAATATCATTAGCGGAATCATACCCAAGTGCTACGACAAAATTTCCACTTATTGGTTCATCCTGATTTGTATGATTGAATTTTATCCAGCTAATTCCGTTATCAGTTGATTTATTTATTCCCCCCGCCGTGCCGACATACAAATTTGAATCATTAACTCCGATTACAGAAAAGACACGATGATTCAAATTATTCTCAGCACAAAAATTTCCTGCAACCGGGCTTAAACAAAAATTAAGCGTATCGGTCGGTTTAATTTCATTTAAATAATCTGGAGGGATAACAACACGCTGCCACGATTGACCGTTGTCGGTACTTTTTCTTAGTCCACCGGCAAAGCTTGAAATCCAAACAGTGTTCTTTGTAAATGCAATATCGTAAGTAAGATTTTGAATCGTAACTGTGACAGGCAATGCGCGAATATGATTAGTACCATAAATTTCTACAGAATCGTCTGCAGCATCAATAGGCTGAGGAATGGAAGTCCACGTTTGGCCAAGATCGGTCGTAAACTTTAGCCCCGTCCCTTGCGGTAGAGACTGCCCGCTGACATCAACAGAGTTTGCAGTGGCTGCCCAAAAAGTTCCATTGTTATAACCGATAGCAGAAATACTTTCATCGCCCAGGGGGGATGTGCTGTAAAAGTTTGTCCAGTTTTCTCCGCCATCCGTCGAAAGACTTACACTACGGCTTGTGCCCAACCACACTGTGTCGCCAACTACAATTATGTCGCTGATACTGTTGCTTGCAGGATTGTCGGAAGAAATTTTTTGTAAAAATTTATTTTCATTTTGAAAATAAAAATTATCAGGTGTGAACTGTGCATAGCCAGCGCTCGAAATAAGTATTGTTAAAATATAAAGGAGTAATTTTTTACTAATCATAAAATCTGAATAAAGTGAATAATTTTATCGCTAAGCTTTTTGCCTCTGTCGCGTGCCTGAAATTCCCATCTATACTGCCCTTTGGGAACTTGAATTGGCGGAGCAGGAAGAACAATAATTACTGAATAAACCCCATCGTTGGCAGCATCATCTCCGTGATCAGCATCGCCGTCATCAAACATTGTGAATGGATTTCCACTTGATGCGTGACCGTCCGGAGGAATAAAAGAATTAAAAAATACCAGCTCAATATCATCTCTGCCATTTGGGTCGTCAGCCTCTATACTGATTTTAATAAAGGTATCCTCCGTTCCGATTATTGCGGTGTCTGGTGCAATAAGATTCGAAACAATCGGAGGGAGATTTTCCTGCGAATTATTATAGTTGAATGCATGAACACCCACTAAATTTGTAACGCCTAATTTATCGGTAATGTAATAGTAAATTTTATAGCTTCCATTAAGATCAAATTCACTCAAAGGAAATTTACTTGAATAAATGTTATCTCCGGCGCTGACATCTCCGTGTACGGCATTTCCATCATCAAACAAAATGATGGATCCATCATTCAATTTATTTGATGAAGGAGAATAAACATCAGCGAAAACTGTGCTAATATTTTCAGAGCTTTTTAAGAAAACATTTAGCTGAATGAGTGAATCAAGCGGGGTGTAAATTTTATCTTCGAAAGTGCTAATTCCGATCACGTCATAGGTCAAGTTTTCGGAATCAATTACACCATTAAATTCTTTTTCGCACCCGGTGATAAGGATAGCTGCTATTAATAAGAAGTACTTTTTCATAACTCAAATAAAAACTTCTATTTGTTTTTTCAAAAGGTAAAAATATCTGCCTGTTAAAATCATATCGAGAGAACAATCGGATTTGGTGAAAATGAAATAATAAAAATAATAAAACTAATATAGCCGAGAATCTTTCGTTTGAGATCAATTGGTTCGTTGTCCATCACAGGAGGATGCTTGAGCTTTATTACAAGATATAAAACTGCTGCCCAGAAAAACCATCCTGACCAGCCCACGTTAAAACCAAGTTCGAGCATTGAATCAACTATACCCAACACTCCGCTGACAAATAAAAATAAAAAACATACAACTGAAATTTTGTAATGATTTTTTTCTCCAAACATTGTGTAGCTGATATGTCCTCCATCCAACTGACCGATAGGAATCATGTTCATTGAAGTAATGAATAACCCGAACCAACCAACACATAAAAAAGGATAGTGATATATTTCACTCATTGGGGGAAAGAAACTATCGGGTGCAACAAACAGCCATCTTAAAAACGAAAATAAAATTGTGTCGCCAAATTCAAGACCCAAAGCATTTTTTCCATAATCTGCATCAAAATAATTTGGATGAATGTGAAGTATGTAATCAACTCCCGGTACATTTGTGAATCCATAAATAAGCACTGCAAGGCAGGCAACAAAACCTGCGATCGGTCCAGCCACGCCAATGTCAAACATAACTTTTTTATTTGGGACAGCAGATTTTGTTTTTATTACCGCCCCCATTGTTCCGAAGCTAATAAATCCTGGTAACGGTGGGAAAGGAATAAAATAAGGAAGCGTGGCTTTCACTTTATGATACTTTGCTGCAAAGTAGTGACCGAATTCATGGCAGGCAATTATAAATAATATTGATATTGAATACGAAAGCCCGATCTGCAAATAAGCAATTTCGTACGGACCGCCGAAACCGGTAATCCAGTCAGCACCTGCAATGGTAGTGGTAAAAAATGTTACTGCAAATAATCCAATATGAAGAAGATAATTCTGCTTTGATTTCTTCTTTACGTTTTCCTGCGAAGTAAAATCGAATTGATCGTCCATTTATAAATCTACATTAAATCCAATTGTTGAATAAATTTCATCTTGATTAAAGAACTCTGCATGAATGCCTTTCCCATTGTAGTAGGTGAATAAAAGTGAGAACCCTTTCGAGTTTACTTTACCAAACTTAACACCTACTGCAGCAATAATATTTCCGTTGTATTCAGATGTGCTGCTGATTTTATAATCAACGGCTGCTAAAGGAGTAAAATCACCAAACGAAAGCTGAGTTAGGTAATAATCAAAACCGAGTTGATAAATGCCTTTTCCAATAACATCCGGAATGACATGAAAAATATACGTCAAACCCAGATAAGCACGAAGATTTTTATATTGATAAAATGGGAAAAGCTCAATGAATTCCTTACTGAAAACAAAGGGTGATAATCCATTTCTCCATTGAGTATTTTGCCCATCGTACAGTCCATCAACAAGATGAGCACTGACATGACTGAGCCTGAACCTCAAGCCGTAATTACCATCCGAAATTAATTTTTTTAATCCAATATTAATTCCAAAAAAATAATCTATTGTTTCAACGGGAAATTTAAAATCATTCTCACTTCTCAATCTTGTGTAAGTAAAAAGATCAGCGCCAAAAGAATAGGTGATCGATGAATCTTGAATAGTAAAAAAATCCTGTGTTGTGCCAATGTCGAGTCTTAAAAATCTACCATTCAAATTAAAACTTGTGCCGGCCCTTGGTTCGTAAAAATTTGCGGAGAATGGTTTTATGTTTAACTCCGAATTAAACCACGAATGAATTGGCTGAGCAAAAATAAAATCAACGATAATAAAAAATAGAATTAAAATAAAATAGTGGATGCGCATTAAAGGATATCCGGCTTAGAAAATCTTTTTTGGAATTTTTGTTTGACGAGTTTATTATAGCCGTACTTGAATTTTGAAGTGAGGCTTGCCATTGCATAGAGATTAGTTGGGAAAGCGAAAGATGGCTCAAAATAACAATTAACAGTGCAGCCCTGACAAAAATCAAAACGACCTTCCATCTTTTGAAAGTATTTAATCTTTTCAGAATTACGAATGTCTTTTATCGGTCTGTCAATTTTAATTCTTTCACTCGCGAAATGATAGCACGGAAGAATAATTTCATTTTGAGGAGAAATAACAATCACACGCGAAACAGCTTTGCAGAGAGGATCACTGATATTATTTCCTCCATCCTTTCTTAATTTCAAAAATCCTTTATTCACATAAATATTTAATTTACCGTCAGAATATTCTTCAATAAAATCAATAGCTTCGTCACTCAAGCCGGGATTGCCGAAATACGAGAAGACAGGATTGACCAACAAAACCAAATCATGTTTCATTGCAATCTCGTGCATACGAGGAAGTTTTTTGTAGGTATCATTTGTAACAGTAAATAGAATGTCGGGATATTCACCGAGTGATTTTGCAAGTTTTAAACTATCGAGAACATGACTGTAACAATTTACTTTCCTGATTTTATTATGTTCATCTTCATCAGGAGAATCAAGTGAAAAGTG
>DAOLIQ010000048.1:0-24729 GCA_035328465.1 Ignavibacteriaceae bacterium
ATCGGGACATATGCATCTTGTGAGTAAGGCTCATCGTGGCTGTACCAGTATTTTAGGTTTGACCAGTTAGAATAACTTTCAGTATAAGTTTGTATGCTGTCTATTACTCTTTCGGGATTTTGTACATATTCATTCCAACCATCATTATCATAGACTTCGATTTCATCAATGTATAGTGTACACAGATCATCATCTCTTAACCAGTTAACCAGAAATTCAACACCATTCATCGGGCCCATATCATCATAAGTTATTGTTTCGCCTGGCAGAGGAAATTCAAAATTGCCTTTTACTAAATTTGTCCAGAACTCTTGAGGATATTGATAGGAACGACCACCCTCCTCTAAATAAAAGTATTTGAAACTACCATCGGCAGGGAAATCTGATACTTTTAATGTGTATGGTCCCTTCAACGTATCATCGGGAACTTCTCCAGTCCAAATACCATTGACAAATTTGGCGTGACGAACCCTGATAGTCAATTTGCAAACTTCTTCATTTGGATTGACAAGTTCAGGATCGTACTGTAATGCCATTTTATATCGTGGAGTATAAGTAAGACTCGCGTAGGGGTCATAATCTTCATACCACCGTTTATATCTTTTTTCCTGATGGTAATGCGGACCATAGACTAATGAATCTGCTGGAGCAGTTAATCCCAAAGTTGACCAGCAGAGTGTGTCGTGCCATACAGTACCCTGACCGTACTTATGTTTTACCCCTGTCTTATCTATATCAGTTTGATCTTGTTCAGCATTCCACTTAGAATAATAAGCAGTTGCATAGTAAGCAATGTAGTCAGATTTATCCTTTTGATTTGAAGCGATGAGTTCGAAATCTTCCAGAAGATTATGTGTGTTATCATCGGCATATTGAATAACAGTATTCATTCCCGATTCAGAAAAGGATTGATATAAAAGCGGGTCAGTTCTGTGGCTGGCGCCCAGGAAAGCACCCAATGGAAATTGTTGTGTGCTTGGTTGTTCTTGTGCAAGAATATCAAGAGATAGAACGACCAGAATTAAGAGAAACAAGAATTGTATTGCTCGTTTCATTTTATACCTCCGATTGATTTTTAATTTATTATTGATTATTTATTATTCCCATTCCGTATTTCTGCGGGTGGGGGTTTAATTGTCTAATTGTTTAATTGCTTTTCATTTCACGTTTGACATTTGACGTTTCATCTTGTCAGACAAATCGGGCGGACTGGAGTCCTGCCCCTACTTTAAATAAATCATCTTTTTCATATCTGTAAATACAGGGATGTTGTTTTCATTCTTTACCATTATTTGGTAAATATAGATTCCTGATGCAAGATCCGAATTATTCGGAACGGTCGGGAGACCGTTCCCTACAAATTCTACTTCGTAGAAGCCGGCTTCTTGTGTTTTATTTACTAACACTGAAATGAGTTCTCCTTTTATATCATAAACATAAAGTTTTACATAACCTCTTTCTTTTAGTCTGTAACTGATCTTTGTTGATGGATTAAATGGATTAGGATAATTCTGATAAAGCCGGTAATCGGAAATCGTTTGTTGGTGATCAGTAACAGAGGTTAGGATAAATCCTACTTCTTCGCTTGGTTCTGATTCGTTGTCTTGATTGTCAACTGCTGTTACTTTGTAATAAATCTTTTCAACATAGTTAGGGAGAATATCTATAAGGTTTGCAACTGGTGTTGAAAGAAAAAGATTTGTTGAATCTATCTGAAAGTTTTTTGTTGTGTCTCTGTAAACATTGTAATGATTAAAATCAGCTTCTGTGTTTTTATTCCAGGTTAATCCTACGGTTAAGCTGTCGAGAGTAGCAGTTAAGTTTATTGGTGTACGAGGGGCTAAATCAATGTAATGATACTGTTCGCCGTAAGGTCCGCCATAAAGACCGATGTCACTTCTTGTTCCGTCTTTGTCAAGAATTGTTGGATCACCGGCATCAATTAAGGGCGAGAACATTTGAAGATGAAAATCAAGATCACCTTTGGTAGAATCGTCATTGACTACCATTGGGTCAACTTCAATGTTTGTGCTGTCGGGAGTGAAGCCAGAATAATTATCGTCATTATTCCAGAGATCATTGTATTCTGGTGATATGTCTCCAAACGATGATAATTCAATACCAACTTCTGAATTTGTAATTATATTGTTGTTTAGACGTCCCGATCCACTTCCCCAAATACCTGTTCCAAAATTTCCAGCTAAATGATTATTGTTAAGCATAATATTTGTAATGCCATTGAAATTTATACCATCACCCCCAATTCCAAAGATTATATTATTTGCGATTTCTACAGTATCAGAGACAGTTACAAATATACCGTATTCATACTCTTTAAAAATAGTGTTATTTTTAATTTTAGGGCTGGAACCGAAGGATTTTCTTATCCCGTCTCCGACTGTAACTATATAATTTGAATCAATCAATGGCGCGTAACTGAAATCAAATGCCTGTATATAAATTCCCGCTCTAATAGCAAGTTGTGAAATTGGAGCTACATAAATAATATTTTTCCTTGCGATTCCGTTTGCATTAAAAAGTTCAATTCCAACAGAAACGTTAAAGAAAAAATTTTTGTATACAATTGGATTATCACCTAAATAAATTCCTTCATATCCGGTTGAAATACTGTTAAGAGTAATTAAACTACTTCCGACACTTCCTGCTCCAGAAATACCAACACCTTCCTCTGCATTATAGTAAACAAGTATATGAAATCCTGTAAGAAGACAGCTATCAGCAACAGCAACGGAAGTGAAATTCTGTGAAGTAACTAAATCACGTGTGTCAATAAAGCAACTGTCAGAACCAGCGCCAATAAGAGTCAAGCCCGGTATCATAACTACCTGCTCTTTGTAAGTGCCGTTGGCAACATAAATGGTGTCACCAAACACGGAGATATTAATGCACTCCATAATGCTGTCGGCGGCGGTCTCCCAGGTTGTGTAGGGTGGGGTGCTGGAGCCGGTTTTACTCACATACCTGACGGTGGCGGAAGTAATGTAGAATGTACAATTTACAATGTACAATGAAAGCAAAAGAAGAAGGAATATTTTTGGTTTCATTTTGCGCCTCGTAGTAATTTCTTGTTTTTACTTTTGGTAAGTTAGGAATAATTTTCATTACTCGCACAAAGAAAAACAAGCGCAATGGGACACTGATCTTTATGATTGGTTATGATTTTGTATGATTGATGAATTGCTGAATTGTTGAATTCAATTTTTAATTGTTCATTTTTGATTGTTCATTGCCGATTGGATATTATTCCGATCTCAGTTATTTTTCAATTACAATTTTATCAATCCATAATTAAATCAAATAGGAATTTTATGACATCAAAAGATTTTATTGAACTCGAAAGTAGATACGGCGCACATAATTATCATCCGCTTGACGTAGTGATTGCAAAAGGCAAAGGAGTTTGGGTTTGGGATGTTGAAGGGAAAAAATATCTTGATTTCCTCTCCGCTTATTCCGCAGTTAATCAAGGGCATTGCCATCCAAAGATAGTTAATGCAATGGTTGAGCAGGCACAGATTTTAACGCTCACCTCGCGTGCATTTTATAACAATGCCCTCGGCGAATATGAAAAATTTATCACAGAGCTTTTAGGCTACGATAAAGTTCTGCCTATGAATACAGGAGTTGAAGGTGATGAAACCGCAGTCAAGCTCGCACGAAAATGGGCTTATGAAGTCAAAGGCATAAAAAAATATGAAGCAAAAATTATTGTTGCCAATGAAAATTTCCACGGAAGAACTATGATGGCTGTTTCTGCTTCCACCGACCCTGATTGCTATGACGGATACGGTCCTTATGTGCCGGGTTTTGTCAAAATACCTTTTAATAATATTCCTGAATTAGAAAAAGCTCTCGAAGATCCAAACGTTTGCGCATTTCTCGTTGAACCAATTCAAGGTGAAGCCGGTGTGATGGTTCCTGACGAAGGCTACTTGAAAAAAGTTCAGCAGCTTTGTAAAGCAAAAAATGTTTTACTTATTTGTGACGAAGTTCAAACTGGATTAGCACGTACCGGAAAAATGCTTGCATCCGAACATGAAAATGTAAAACCGGACATACTAATTCTTGGTAAAGCACTTTCGGGCGGAACAATGCCTATCTCCGCCGCACTTGCAAATGATGATATTATGCTAACAATAAAACCCGGGCAGCATGGTTCAACATTCGGCGGTAACCCATTGGCAGCACGCGTTGCTGTTGCATCATTAAAAGTTTTGATTGAAGAGAAGCTTGCCGACAATGCAGAAAGGATGGGGAAAATGTTCCGTGCTGAAATGCAAAAGCTTGTAGATGAACTTGAAATGGTTTCACTGGTACGTGGGAAAGGATTATTAAATGCTGTCGTTATCAAGCCTACAAAAAGCGGTAAAGATGCCTGGAATGTTTGTGTCGAGCTGATGAATAACGGTGTGCTTGCAAAACCAACTCACGGAGATATAATCCGTTTCGCCCCTCCTCTTGTAATCAAAGAAGAGGAGATGAAGATAGCAACGGAAACGATCGGAAAAGTTCTTCGTAAAATGCAGGCAGAGAATTAAGGATCAATCTGAATATAATTTTCTTTGTGAAACTTAGAGTATTTGTGATATCTGTTAAAAGGAAAGTCGCAAAGACTCTAAGCAACACAGAGGAATTATTCTTCAAGCAACGATTGAAGCAAATCCTTTGTTTCTGCAATTGCTTTTTCAAGTGCCTTCATTCGATCCATTAAACTTGCAATATCGAAATGTTTTCCGGAAATTTCTACGGCTAATGCTTCATCGCCAACTTTTTTAGCACCCACGGAATAACTTGAACCTTTCAAGGTGTGTGATTCACGGACTAATCTGTCCATTTCATTTGTTAGAAAAAATTCCTCCATATTTTTAAATCGGCGTAAAGAATCGTTGACATATTCTCTTACCAATTCCCGTTTGAAAGAAGGATCGCCCCCCGTAGCTTTTTCGAGCTGCATAAAATCAAATACAGAATCGTCTGCCGACTTGATCGAATTTTCTTCAACATTGGAATCGTCTGAAATATTAAGCCATTGATCAAGTTTATTAATCAATACGTCGGCTTCGATTGGCTTGGAAAGATAATCATTCATGCCGGCGGTTAGACATTTTTCTCTATCGCCTGCAAGAGCGTGAGCTGTAAGTGCAATTATCGGTATCGCTTTACCGTTCGGTTCCTTCCGGATTCTTGCGGTGGCTTCAAACCCATCAACTTCAGGCATTTGAACATCCATCAATATCACCGAAAACTTTTTTGACTGAAAACATTCAACAGCTTCTGCTCCGTTACCTGCTACTTCAACTTTAAATCCGGCTTGATTTAAAATTCTGACAACAACTTTTTGGTTAATCAGATTATCTTCAGCGAGTAAAATATTGAACCCCTCCCTGTTTAATTTTAGTTCATCATTTTTCTGTTTACTCCTTTTTGGATGAATGAAATAACCTGAGGCTGAAACTTTCGTACTGCTGTCTTTCTCGCTCTGCACAACATCACTTAGTTTTAATTTTAAAGTGAAGTGAAAGATTGAACCGGAATTTGGAATACTCTCTACCCGGATATTCCCGCCCATCATATTGACAAATTCTTTTGAGATAGCTAGACCAAGTCCTGTGCCGCCGTATTTTCTTGAGTTCGAACCATCAACCTGAGTGAATGGTTCAAATATTTTCTCCAGTCGTTCTTCAGGAATACCGATACCACTATCCTTTACAGCAGCAGTAACCAAAACTGATTCAGCGGTAATTTGTTTGGATTCAAGGAGAATTATGATTTCGCCAAATTGTGTGAACTTAATTGCATTCGACAAAAGATTCATAAAAATCTGCCTGATCCGGGTCGGGTCACCTTTAAGATAAAGGACCGAATTCTCCTTTATTTCCTTAATGATGGTCAGGTCTTTTTCAATCGCTTTTGGTGAAACGATAGAAATAACATCATCAATAACTTTTTCGATATTAAAATCTATTTCTTCCAATTCCATTTTACCAGACTCAATTTTAGAAAAGTCAAGGATGGTGTTAATGATATCAAGTAATGTATCTGCGGATTGCTTCGCACTGGCGGTAAACTGTTTTAGTTCTTCTTTGCTATTAAACGAATCAGAATCTATAAGTGCGAGATAGCCAATTATACCATTCATCGGAGTGCGGATCTCATGACTCATGTTCGCGAGATATTTACTTTTTAGAATACTTGCCTCTACCGCCTCCTTTGCAAGCAGTTCGGCTTTTATTTTAGCCTTTTCTAATTCTTCAGAATATTTTTTTTGAAGCTGTTCAGATTCTACTTGTTCTGTAATATTGTGTATGCTTCCCTGTAAGTAATCATTGCCTTGATCATCGCGTAAAATTTGCAAATGGAATTTTGAGTATAATTTTGCTCCGTCTTTCTTTTTCAGAACCACATCCCATTCGCTTAAATTGTTTTGCCTTACCGCGATTAATAATTTTTTAAATTCTGTTTCATCAGCAAAAAAATTATTATTTAGGTTTAAAGTCAAAATATCTTCATAATTTTTATAACCGAGTAATTCAAAAAAAGATTTGTTTGCAAGTAGGATTCTGCCTTTCAAGTCAGCCTGAAAAATTCCATCGAAAGAATTATCAAATATGGAACGGTATTTTTTCTCTGACTTTTCCATAATTGAATTTTTTTCATTGACGAGCAACCGAAGTTTGAAATTAATCATACTCGCTACAACGGAAATCACACTCAAAAATAAAACGAACAAAACGGATTCGTAAAGATTTGGTAAAAAGTAAATGTCCTGTTTGCCTAATATTATTGCAGCGGCGAAGACTGTGTTGTAATAGATTGCGACAATTATTTGATTCTTTACTGCCCAGGTTAAAAAAAGCGCTGAAGTAAAAATTAGTAAGGCTACAATCTGCGCATTAACAAAAAGGGTGGAAGGAATGAGATAAATCATGTATCCCGAGGAGATAATAATAGTAAGCAATAACAGATGCATCAGAGCTACTGTTTTTTTCAGGGCTTTACCAAAATAAAGATAAAGCAAAACTAAGAATGCAATAACTGTGGCGAACAATCGCGCAAAATATATCTGCCACGAAAATTGATTAAAATATTTTATTTCAAATATCATGGCGAATAAGCCCGCGATTGAAACTAATATTGCAATTATTTTTAGCGGTGTGATAAGTAATGTTTGATCTTCTTCAGACAAAGATTCTTCAACATTCGGAGGGAATTCATCCTCCATAAATATTTTTATGATAGGTGAATGGTTTACTTTATTATTTTCTAACATTTCAACTCTCTTAATTTCAGCACGTTAAGTTGCTGCGACACAGCAGCAGCATATTTATTTATACAACACAATTTAAAATAAAAAAAATAGTGCTCATTTTTCTAAAATTTGTATAGATTGAAGAAAAGGAATAAATATTTTTTCTATGCTTGATTTTCTTTACTCGATTGATCTATCAATATTTTTTTTCATCAATCATAATTTGTCATCAGTTTTTCTGGACAAATTTTTTTCATTGATCACTGATGTTACTAAATGGTATATCGCCTATGTAATTTTACTTGGAATACTATTTCGTTACGGCGGTAAAAAAGGAAAAATTGCCGCAGTCGCAGTGATCATTTTGATTCTCTGCGCTGATCAGCTTGGAGCAAAACTGTTAAAGGAATTATTTCAGCGAGTTCGTCCATGTAATGCACTTGCTGATGTACTTACTCCGCTTGGATGCACCGGCAGTTTTTCATTTCCATCAAATCATGCTTTAAATAATTTTGCAGTAGCCGTATTCTTTCACCGTTTGTATCCAAATTTAAAATGGGTACTTTTTATAACGGCAGTCCTGATATCATTATCAAGAGTTTATCTCGGTTTACATTACCCTTCAGATGTTATTGGCGGTGCCTTGATAGGATCTTTGATTGGGTATGTTTTCTCACTTGTCATCAATAGAATCAACTCTAAATTAAAATATTAGTGGGATTAATTCATGTCATACATTTGGAAATTAAAAGTATCTTTTTTTCAATGCATAAATCTAATAATTATTTTTGCTTCACTGATGAATTCGAACTCTGAGGCTAATTCTGATTCTACTAAATTTGTTATTCACAATTTAAAAATGGCTTCGGAAGATTCAATGTGTGTAATAGATATTAATTATCCCGAACTTCTTTCATTAAAAGATAAATTTTTACAGGATACATTAAATAAGTTTTTAAAAAATGAATTTATACACGAAGATGAAATTGATATTTCCGGTTGTGATCCTGAAATAGGCTCAACGCTTGAAATAAATTGCTATATTGAATTCAACTCATCAGATATAATTTCAATCGTTCAATATTTTTATATTTATAACGGCGGAGCACACGGTTTTTATGGTCACGATGGTTATAATCTGGATTTAAACACAGGAAAATTACTTTTGCTTACTGATATAGTCGATTCCAAAAAGTTGGATGAATTGACTTCGATATGTGAAAAAAAGATGATTGAAGAATTTGAAGTTGAAAGGTTTGCCGATATTGGACTTTTCGAGGAAAAATTAACAATTTCTGCTGAGCAGGATTTTTTTCTTACCAAAAATGCCCTGGTAATTGAATTTGATCCCTACGAAATTGGCCCTTACGTCATGGGTGATATTGAAATTTATTTGCCTTGGGAAGAATTGAAAAACATATTAATTAAAGAATTGAATAATTATAACTAAAATGGACTATCAAAAAGACGATCTAATAATTCGGTCAGCAGAAAATAAAGATGTAACAAATCTGCTTAAGCTAATTAAAGAATTAGCTGAATATGAAAATCTTTCGCATTTAGTAATCGCAGACGAAATACTACTTTCAAGATCACTATTTGGAAAAAACAGCTCTGTTAATGCTTTGATTGCAGAATTCAAAGGAGAAACTGCAGGAATGGCAATTTACTTTTTTAATTTTTCAACTTTTTTAGGCAGACCAGGAATTTATCTTGAAGATTTATTCATTCGACCTCAGTTTCGTGGACTCAATATTGGAAAAACACTTCTAATCGAATTAGTAAAAATTGCAAAGCAAAAAAACTGCGGCAGAGTTGAATGGGCTGTGCTTGATTGGAATCTTTCTGCCATCGAGTTTTATAAAAAACTGGGCGCTGAACCAGTAAATGACTGGACCATATTCAGATTAACGGAAGATAAAATAAACGAACTTGCATCTCAGTGATTTTCATTTATTCATTTTGAATGAAAATCTTTATTTTTACACTAACTTTATACCGTTCATTTAGAAAATAAAATAAGGTACAATAATGGCAGAAATGAAAAGAGTCGTAGTGACAGGAATGGGCGCTTTAACTCCAATTGGATTATCGGTTAACGAATTTTGGAACTCAATGATGAATTCAGTGAGTGGCTGTGCATTCATAAAAAATTTTGATACATCTAAACTCGAAACAAAATTTGCTTGTGAACTAAAAGGATTTGAACCTACAAATTATATTGATAAAAAAACTGCGAGACGAATGGATAAGTATGCTCAGTATGCAATGGCTGCTTCCAAAATGGCAGTTGAAGACAGCGGACTGAAAACCGAGATTTTATCTGATTCAGAGCGTGCCAGGATCGGCGTTGTATTCGGCAGCGGCATAGGAGGCATTGATACTTTTTATCAGCAGTCAATTATTAATCATAGTGAAGGACCAGGTAGAATTTCTCCATTCTTTATTCCAATGCTGATACCGGACATAGCAAGCGGATATATATCTATGCAATTTGGATTCAGAGGACCAAACTACTGCATTGTTTCTGCATGTGCTACTGCAAATAATAATATGATTGATGCGTACCTTCTAATTAAGAATGGTGTTGCAGATATAATTATTTCCGGCGGTAGTGAAGCACCGCTAAACGAAATGGGGGTCGGCGGCTTTAATGCTTCGCGTGCACTATCAACGCGAAATGAAAGCCCTGAAACTGCCAGCCGTCCCTTTGATGCTACAAGAGATGGATTTGTAATGGGCGAAGGTGGTGGCGCACTTGTGTTGGAAGAACTTGAACATGCAATAAAACGAAATGCAAAAATCTATGCTGAAATAATTGGTTTTGGACTTTCTGCTGATGCCTATCACATCACCGCACCCCATCCCGAAGGAACCGGTGCAATACTCGCAATGGAAATGGGTTTACGAACAGCAAACATAAATCCTGAATCAGTTGACTATGTAAATATGCACGGAACATCAACGCCGCTCGGTGATATTGCAGAAACTAAAGCGATCAAAAAAATATTCGGCGAGCATGCATACAAGTTAAATGTCTCTTCAACTAAAAGTATGACAGGACATTTGCTCGGCGCTGCTGGCGCAGTTGAAGCTATCGCATCAATTCTTGCAATTAAAAATGATACTATTCCACCAACAATAAATTTTTCACATCCTGATCCTGAATGTGATTTAAATTATACATTTAACAAACCGCAAAAAAGAAAAGTAAATATTGCCATGAGTAATGCTTTTGGCTTTGGCGGTCATAATACTTCAGTGGTATTTAAGAAATATTCCTGATGGATTTATATTTCGCAATACTGGCATTTACATTAGCAATTTTTTCTATAATCATTTTTTTTAGATTCAGAAATAGAATTGCTGATCCGTTACAAAGAAATAATCTCTTTCTAATTCTTGGAACTACCTGGATGATTACAGGTTTATTAATTGAAGTGCTGACAATCGGCTTTATTGGTTTAATTTTTTTTATAATAGGAATTACAAACAAAATTATATCGCTAAAAAGTTAAATCATGATTCAATACTGTCGTTTCGATTATTGAGATTACTTATTCTGAAATAGGTTGAATTAAATTTTTTAATTTGTTATTGTTAGTCCTAAAAGGAGTAAAAATATGCTTGATAAAATATTAAGACGATTCTTTACAATGCTGATAACACTAATAGCAGCCGCACAGTTTATTTTAGCACCTCGTATTGAAGCTCAAAGTATTGAATCAATCAACGGAGAAATCGGAAGCGGTGGATCTTCCACAACTCTTGATGAAGGAAGTAATTCAGGAACAACTCTTCTTGTTTTAGCCGGAGTGGCTGTGGCTGCTCTTCTGATTTATAAGTTTGTATTTTATAAAGACAAAGAGCCTGTCATAGAAAATGCAAATGATTCTACAAATACCGACAGCCAATCTATGCTTCAGAAAAAAGTTTATCAATTTGGTGAAAAGAATTATTCCGAAGCCAATAAAATGAAAGATAAACTGCTGGTAAATTTATTTGTTAATTTAAACCGGAATAAATATTTACGAGGCGATAGTCGAGTAAGCGTTGGATTGTCTTACAAATTTTAGCGACGCGATTATCTCTTATTAATCAGTCTAATCATTTCGCGAACAGCTTCAGAAATTCCTGTGGATGTGGCTCGGGCAATAATTGAATGCCCGATACTAATCTCATCTATGTTTTCTAATTCACGGAATATTTTAATATTCTGGTAATTCAATCCGTGTCCGGCATTCACACCAAGCCCGAGTTTCTTCGCAAGGTTTGCGGCCTGCCTGATTCTTTCCAGTTCATCAAATTGTTCTTCTTCAGAAATTGAATTTGCAAACACCCCCGTATGAATCTCAATAAAATCGGCCTTAATTTCTGCTGATGTTTCAATTTGTTCAATACTTGGTTCTATAAAAAGTGAAACTTCAATATCAGAGCTGTGTAATTCCTGAACTACATCTTTTAAACGGGAAATATTATCAATGACATTTAACCCGCCTTCGGTAGTTAATTCCTGACGTTTCTCCGGGACAAGAGTAACTAATTCAGGACTCACATCGCAGGCAATTTTGATTATCTCATCAACTGCTGCCATTTCAAGATCAAGTTTGGTAGTTATTAGTTCACGGAGCAGTCTTAGATCGCGCTCGTTAATGTGTCTTCTGTCTTCACGAAGATGGACAACGATACCATCGACGCCTGCCTGCTCAGCAATCAATGCGATTGCTACAGGGTCGGGTTCATTCCCTCCCCTTGCGTTTCTTAATGTTGCTATGTGATCTACATTTAAGGAAAATTTCATAAACAATCCTTTAAAAAAAACTTTTGAAAATATTCAGAATAGAATTCAGTCCAATTCCGTAATCAGAACTGCGAAATCTTAAAATAGAAATAAAATCTATCGTAAACATAACTGCCGTATGAATAATAACGCAATAATAAAATGAAGCAGTCCGCCATGCGAGAATGCCTAAAGCAATGCCGCCGAAAATCGCTCCAAAGGTTTCGAGTACAGGTTTTCCGTTGTGTAAAATTAGAAACGGAATCATTTGAATTATTATTGCGTAATAACCAAATTTTTCTTTCAACCCGAATAGCATATATCCGCGCCAGATAAATTCCCATGCCATCATATAAATCAACATGCCTGTTTCAAACAGAATAAATACTGACCAATTACTCCTTGCGCTTTGCAGATGAGGATAAGTAGAAGCAAAAGATTGACTGCCGGAAACCACCCAGATAATCGGGATCATAAAAAGAATAAACAGGGAAGTATATTTCAGACCGGCTTTATAGTCCCCAATTTGAAATCCGAAATTGTTAAGCTTTTCTTTTAGTATTAATTTTACAATCAACACAGGGATAATCAGCAGTGTAAAGAAATCACTTATAAACCAATAGAAATATTCAATCAGAGAAATATTTTCGTTCGATTTAAATAATTCAACTAAATTTGATCGAAAGAATGATCGGGAAGTATAATACCAGGAAATTGTTTGAAGAAAAGCGATAGAAAGAAAAATTATTACAACTTTTCTACTGAGGGACTTGATGATGTCCAGTAAGATTTTTATTTCCTTTAAAATCATAATCAAATTTAAGAATAGAAAAGAACTCTTGCCGAAAATAATTCGAGAAATTTCGGCAAAGCATCAAAAATAATTCTAATAAAGTGTCACAATATTTTTATATTGTAAATAAAAGGAATTTCAATGAAACGTCAGATCTTTTTTACCCTGATTTTACTTTCAGTATTTTTATACTCTTCTTGTCAAACACAGCAAGTGGAGAAAAGAGAGAAATCCAAAGATTGGACCGCATTAGAAATTGATTCTACAAATCAGCAGACGAATGATTTAATCCCTCTAATTGATTTGAAGGTTGGTATTTACTATAAAAACCAGAGCGGCGGACTTTACGGAAATGGGAATAACGAAGTTCCTGCTTCACATTTAATTTCTTTAAAAACTAAGATTGAGGAGATAAAACCTATTGATGGGAAAATTGGTTTTCTCTCAATTGGAATGTCAAACACAGCTTACGAGTTTAAGTATTTTATGAGGTTGGTTGAAAATGATAAAAACAAATCAAAATATCTCTATCTCTGTAACGGAGCGCAGGGTGGGGTGACCGCAGATTTATGGGCGGATGCTTCTTCAAAAGCCTGGAATGTACTTCACGAAAGGCTGCAACAATCAGATTTGATTTCTGATCAAGTTCAAATTGTTTGGCTGAAAACTGCACACAAACAGCCAAATACAACTATGCCTGATCAATATTCGGACGCTGTGCAGCTTGAAAAAAATATAATATCAATAATAAATATTTTAAAAGAAAAATTCTTAAATCTTAAAGTGATTTATTTATCATCCCGCATCTATGCCGGTTATGCAACGAGTGATTTGAACCCCGAGCCTTTCGCTTATGAAAGTGCTTTCGCTGTTCGCAATGTCATACTTGAACAAATAAATGGAAATCAACTGCTCGATCTAAATACAACCCCTGCATTAGTGTGGGGTCCATATTTGTGGGCTAATGGCGAAAATAAAAATAGTGCGGGATTAAACTGGTCGAAGTCTGATTACGATCCGAAAGATTTTACTCATCCGGGCAGAGGTGCTGGAATTGAAAAAGTCGGTCGGATTCTTTACGAGTTTTTTACAACCGACGCATTGGCAAAAGAGTTTTATTATTTTAAGGACTAAAATTTTAACCCGGATTTAATTGCAGTTACCGGAATGTTTTTTTTTACTCAATTATTAGTAGATGATAAAGTAATATTTTTTTATTTTCAGTTTAAATATTTCATTAGTTCTCAATAATATAAAGGAAATAAAAATGAATGTTAAAAAGTTTTTTTGTTTTTTAATTCTTGTCTTTTTTATTAACGAATCAGTCTTAATTGCACAAAGTAATCTTATCCCTAAAGAAGTCGAATACTATTCAAACGGACTTAAAATGAAAGGGTACCTCGTTTATGATGCTTCCATTGAAGGCAAACGCCCGGGAATTTTAGTTGTCCACGAATGGTGGGGGCACAATCAATATGCTCGTAAACGTGCAAATATGCTTGCTGAACTTGGCTATACTGCATTTGCGTTGGATCTTTATGGCGAAGGTAAATTAGCGACTAATCCTACAGAAGCTGGATCGTTTGCATCGGAAGTAATGGCAAATATAGAAACTGCAAAAGAACGATTTCAAGCAGCTTACGACATTCTTAATAAAGATGAAACTGTCATTGAGAACCAAATTGGTGCTATTGGTTATTGTTTTGGAGGTGGTGTTGTACTAAATATGGCAAGGCTTGGTGTTGATCTAAAGGGTGTGGTTAGTTTCCATGGCAGTTTAACTACTGATAATCCTGCCGAAATAAATACAGTTAAATGTAAAATCCTCGTTTGCAATGGTGAAGATGATTCATTTATTACTAAAGATGATATAATAAATTTTAATGAAGAAATGAAGAACGCTGGGGTTGATTATAATTTTATCAACTATCCAAATTCTTTACATGCTTTCACTAACCCCGAAGCTGATGATAATGCACAAAAGTTTGGGTTGAAAATAGCATATAACAAAGAGGCAGATGAAAAATCCTGGATAGATATGCAGGATTTTTTCAAACGTGTTTTTAATAAGTAGATTGGTTGAATTATATTTTTATTTGCGGGATTTTGTTTTGAATGTACATTTCCGAAACTAAATCCCATTTTTTTGCCTTACACAATTTTCAATTCTTCTATATTATCCGATTGGTCATTTAATAAATTATTTGAAAGATTTCCAGTATGAGTTCAAGAAGAGAATTTTTATTTAACACAATTAGTACCATTACTATTGCCGGAGTTTCAGGATCATTAGCAAGCATTCTTCAAAGCTGCGCAGCTAACCCCACCGGTTTAAACTCATATTCAGGTATAACAAAAATAGCAGCCTCTCCGGTTGATAATAAAATCGAACTAACAATTGATTCGGCAAATCCACTGAGTATAATCGGAGGTATATTGTTATTAGTTTATAACAACGGAGACAATGGGGTATTACTTCAAAGGATAAATACAACCGAAATTAAAGCTTTAACCGCTGTCTGTACACATCAAGGCTGTATAGTTGATTTGTTCAGTGCGGAAGAAAATAACTTTGGCTGTCCATGTCACGGTTCGAGATTTAATCTAAATGGAGGGGTGGTGCAAGGTCCGGCAGATTCTCCACTACAATCTTTTTCAACCACTTTTGAAAATAATTATCTGACAATCTTTTTATAAAAGTTTATTCATTAAAAAGTTTCTTGTAAAAATCGAGATCGTTATCATCGATTTTCTTTTCATTAGAATTATTTTTTGTCTGATTCATCAGCGAAATAAATTCCAATGAAGATAAAACTTTACATCCACATACTTTCGCGAATTCTTTTAAGTTATTATCCGAGCTAACTAAAATTATTTTCGTTCTATTTTTAGCGAATTCAATTTCGTTTTTTATTATTTCATCAGCAGATTTGTTTTCCGAGTAAATAATTTTTGCTTTAAGAATTCTTATTGATTCTTTTGGATATCCATCAAAATGAAGCGAAACATTAACTTTTTTATCAGCAAAATAATTTCCGATCATAAAAGCCAGTTTCTCACGAGATGCTTGTTTATTGCTCTTCTGTATCTGTTTCAATTGTTGGTGCTGTCCGATAAGATTATTACCATCGAGAATGTAATGAAGCATAATATTTTACCTCCCGCTGTAAAAAGCATCACGCTTTGTTACTTTCAAGTCCTGTAACTGCGGTGCTTTAATTCTTATCTCAAAGAAATATCCCCGATAAGTACCAATTGGATTCCAGGTAAAGTTCATCAGCCAGCAATGAAGATCACGCGATATTCTAATTTGAGGAGCCGAAAAATCTTTGCCAACAATATCATAACTTCCTGTAACTGAAAATTTCCAGGTAGGGGTAAGATTAAAATTTAGACTGCCGGACAGTGTCGAAAATTTTGTTTTTTGATCCGGCTTGGGGCTGCTCTGTGTAAAATTATAACTCAAAGTGATGTCCCACGGTATTGTGAAATCAGGATCCTGATTTGAATACAAGCCTTGATAAACGGATTCACCTTGAGTGAGTGGATTTGATTCATTTTTCAATTGGCTAACATTAGTTTTGTCCACTTTATCATCTTTATCTGATTTTAATTTTTCACCTGAGATACTTGTTGAAAGTGAAAAAGAAAAGTTAGTCATTCTAAGTAATCCTTTTCCTGCGTCAACTAAAAATCGATTTACCTTTGAAACAGAGGCAGAGTAATCATAAGGTGTAAAAGTGGACGAGCCTGATAGATTCAATACATCACCAATTTGAGTGCGGTAATTGATATTCAAGTCTGAAAGCCGCAACGAATCAGCGGCAAAATTATAGCTAATTGCGGCACCAAGATTTAATAATTGAATTTTATTTTCTTTTGAAGTTGTATCTGTCGGGTCGACAGTAGTTTTCATTTCAAATATATTTGAAAGTCCGAATGAAATGCTTTGCTGTTCTCCTGCTGAAGCACCGCCAAAAACTTCTTTCATATATTTATTGTATTTAATAACCTCCCCTTTGGAGTTTTTGTATGAACCATAGTATCCCCATTTCGGATCAGAAAAGTCCGGCTGATAATTATAAGATATGCTCGGACTAACAGTATGACGGATTGCACTAATCCCGAATACATTTGGCTGAAACATTCCAAAAAACTTTGTAGAGGTACTTATTCCAAAGTTAAATGTGCGGACAAAATTAATTTCGTGAATATCATTTGTTGCAATCGAATCAGCATCGCTCGAAGCAAGATCAACAGCATGCTGTTCTATTTTTTTATTATACCATTTTTCCTGATACCTGAATGAAGGCGAAATGCTAAAGTAACCGATCTTCGGAGACATACCCATTGTTATGTTGTGTTGAATTCCGCCCCGAACACTTAATGTACCATCAACCTTGTCGCGCTTATTCTGCAACTGTGATGAATAATTATATCCGAAAAGCTCGTACCATTTCTGATCACCGGCTGAACCAGTTCGCTTGAATGGATAAGACTGTGATTTACTAAAAGTCATGTTCGGAAGAATTTCTGAAATATCTCCTGACTCAAGATTTTGTGTACGTGAATAATTTATAGAAAGCGAATTGCCGGATTCATCCCATGTTTTAGTAAATGTAGCATTTGAGATAACATCATTTCTTAATAATTCATTTAGATCATTAATATTTCGCTGTAAGGTATTTCCCGATAAAAACTCTAATCGCGCATCGAGACGCATGGTGGGTGTTATTGTTTGGTTATGATTAATTTTGAGTCTCCAATTTTGCTGCAATGATTTATCAGGATCTGTATCGGCACCGACTTGCAGATTCTCATAATTAGCCTCAACGCTACCGGTATAATTATAGCGGAGAGCATACCTGTAACGACTATTCAACCTGTAACTGCCGCGTGTATAGTAATCAGCAGTAAGTGTCAGATCCATTATATCGCTTATTGCCCAGAAATATCCGAAACGTGAGAAATATCTTCCATAAGTTCCATCATCACCAAAGGCAGGGGCAATGATTCCGGACCGCCTTCCCGACTCAATCGGAAATACACCAAATGGAAGAGGAATTGGCAAAGGCACCCCCCCAAAATTCAACCAAATCATTTCCGCAACTATTTGTTCTTTGTGAATTACTTTCATTTCGCTTGCACTGAAATAGTAATGAGGACAAGAATCATCACAAGTTGTATATATTCCATCTTTGATGAAGTAAGTATCTTTATCAACTTTTTTTATCTTATCCCCGTCATAAAATGCACCTTCCTGTTCGGTGTGGGCTCCGGATATAACTCCTTGTTGAGTTTTAAAATTATATCGGATTTTTTGTCCATCATACACTTCACCCTTATCTGAAAGCACCGGTGTCCCTTCGAATTTTTCTGGAAGAGAATCTGAAGGAACTCCCTCCGCATCAATAATACTTGAAACAAAATCAAGATAAATATTTGCGCTTTTGATCTCGGTATTTTTATACTTCAACTCGCTGCCTCCATAGATACTCATTTTCTTTTGCTTGATGAAAAATATAAGCGAGTCGTTGGAACTAGCATATATTATAGTGTCTATATCGCTTTTTTTATTTGACAGAGAATCTGACACAGCGAGTGAGTCGCTGTAAATTAAATTAACTGAATCCGTTTTCGTCTGAACCAACGAATCAGTTATTTGAGCAAAGTTTAAAGTTGAAATTATCAATATGAGTGAAGCGATGATTTTCATTTAATTATATTTCACTGCACTGATTAAGATCATATTAAATCATTGATCAATATTTATTAAAAATAAGCGCAGAAGCACCTTTGATGCCAGCATCATTACGAAGTTTGGCAGGAATAATTTTAATTTTATTTCGAAGCGGAGTCATTACTCTAGAAGAAGCTGTATGGGCAATAGAATCTAAAAGCGGTTTTCCAAAACCTGCTACTCCCCCACCCACTATAAAGTTTGTAATATCGAACGCATTACCAAGCGAAGCAAAAACAGCACCGAGATGCATTCCGAGATTCTGAATTACACTCTTTGAATATTTATCCCCAATCGAGGCTGCCTTCTGAATTACTAATGGAGATATTTTTTCAAAATTATTTTCAACTAATCCAACTATTAGAGAATCCGGATGAAACTGAAGCTCCTCAATTACCCTCGCTTTTAAATATTGGTTACCCGCATAAGTTTCGATGCAGCCGATAGAGCCGCAATTACACTTCCTGCCTTTATAATTTATTGTGATGTGTCCTATTTCTCCTGCAGCACCGTGCATTCCGTGATAAACTTTTTTATTGATAATAATTCCACCGCCGACACCTGTTCCAAGTGTAACCATTATAAAATCATTTAATGTCTTACCTGCTCCAAAAACCAATTCCCCGACGGCAGCTACATTTGCATCGTTTTCTACAAACGTTTTGATATGCAGTTTTTCAAAAATAATATGGGAGACCGGAACGGTTTTCCAGCCAGGTAAGTTCGGGGGGTTTTTCACTACACCCTCCTCCGATAAAACAATCCCTGGACAACCAATTCCTATCCCAGCTATTTTCACCTTCGAAGTTAAAATCAGATCTGAAACTCCTTTACAAATATTATCTAAAACTTTTTTTGGTCCACGTTCTGCTTGTGTCGGAATTGAATTCTTTACAATAATTTTTCCGCCGTCAGAAACTATACCAATTTTGATATTTGTGCCGCCGAGATCAACACCGACAGCAAATTGATTTTTATGATTCATTATTTTGATACTTACTGAATTATTTAGTGTATTCTACATTTACGATTTTTAATTCACCGGGATAAGTAATATCCCCAAGCGGAGATGTAACAGTAGGCTTAGCATAAATAGTTAATCTAGATGCAGACCCTCCTTTACCTCCAAGATTTAAAGCAAGATTAATCAACGATTCATATCCCTCGTCCTTAAATAGTTTAACAAGGTCAACACTTATTTGAATTGGAATTGTTGTTGCATCGCCTGTCCCAGGAACTGTAACCGGCGAACTGATATTTCCTGTCAGAATTTCTTTACCATCAAGATTCAATCGCCATGGAAAAGATTTTAGTGTAGCATCAGTTTTTTTGTACCCCCCTGTTCCGTCATTCGGATTTTTCGCTTCAACATTTAGTGTGAATGAAACTGGCAATGATCCTTGAACAACAGCAGTGGATAATTTTATTATATCAAAGGCAGAAAAATCATCAAGCTTTGATTTATCCGAAATAGAAACGCCGTTCAATAAAAATCCATTCACATTTCCGAGTTTGAATTGGAGACGTGACAAGTTAACGATCGTTTCATAAACACTGCAGCTTAGGCTGCTGAAAATAATTACCACAAAAAGTGAATAGAGAATTTTTTTCATTATACACCAACCTTTGATTCTTTTATTTTATTAATAATTTGTTGAGCAACCACTAATGCTTTCAATCCGTCTTCACCTGAAACAACAGGCCTAGAATTATTCCGGGCGGAATCAATAAACAGACTTAATTCATGTTTCAATGCGTTTACTGCTTTGACTTCCGGCTGCTCATAAATTATTCTTTTTTTCTTATCACCAACACCAAGTTCACCAAAAGTTATCGAAGCAGTATTCACACTTTCTTCCGGCGAAACAAGCCGGAATATTTCCGAAACTCCTAAATCAAAATCTATCGAAATGTAAGAATCTTTTTGAAAGATCCTCATCTTTCTCATCTTCTTTTGTGAAATGCGACTTGCTGTAACATTAGCAACCGCGCCGTTTTCAAATTCAATTCTTGCATTAGCAATATCAAGCGTATCAGATACAACTGCTACTCCGCTTGCCTCAACTTTTTTCACTTCACTTTTTATTAAGCTTAATATAATATCAATATCATGAATCATTAAGTCGAGAACTACTGCTACATCTGTTCCGCGCGGATTAAACTGCGCCAGCCTATCGCTTTGAACAAACATAGGCTTTAATTCAAAATGATCCAGCGACAGTAAGGCGGGGTTAAATCTTTCAACATGTCCAACTTGAAGAATAAGTTTTTTTTCTTGTGCGAGCTTAACAATCTCTTCAGCCTGTTCAATTGTGGCTGTTATAGGTTTTTCTATAAAAATATGCTTACCGGCTTTTAAACATTCCTTTGCGATTGAATAATGCGCACTTGTTGTGGCTGCAATTGAGACCACATCACAAAATTTAAGAAGCTGCTCCATAGATGGGAATGATCTTACAGACAGTTCCGCTGCAACATCAGTTGCACGGGAGGAATCAGGGTCATAAATTCCGATTAGCTCGCAGGAATCAATTTCATTGTAGAGTTTAGTATGAAATTTACCGAGATGTCCGACGCCGATTACACCAACCTTTATTTTTTCCATAATTATTTTGTAATGATTTTTTTATATCCAATTATTTTATCGTAACCGCCGTAATTAGGATCGGTATAGTAAACAAAAATATGATATTCATTTGAAGTCTCCCAGCTATTGCCTTCGAGATACTGCCAATCGGCATTTTTAATTTCTCCATTTATTATATCTGCGGTGACATACTGATAGTCATAAGCCCCGCGTTTTAATAAAAGTGATTTTGTAAATCGTCCCCCCTCGTTTAACATTTTGTAATCGGGAGATAACTTCCAATTGTTAAACGCGCCAACAAGAAAAACTTCGCCGCCGAAATCTTCCGGAGTGCGAATGTCGAACTTCACATTTATATAAGTCGCATATTCGTCTGAATATTTTGTAAGCTGCGAACCGCCGTTAAAGTCCGGTTCCCCTTGTATAAAAAATCGTGACAACTCAATTCCATCGAACTGCGCCTTAACATTACTTGAGATAAACTTATTGGTGTTTCTTAAATCAGTTTGCCGATACTCATTTCCGGGACGAATATCTCGTGCGGTAAAAGTAAATTTCCTGTTTCCGTCCCAATAATACTGGCGTAAATTTGTATTAAAATTTTTATCAATAATCGTGGGATAATCAATTTTTTTGTTCTCTATTATTTCTACAAAACTAACATAGTTTGGAAATAGTTCATCGGGCAAAGTGAAGGAGGTAGTAATATTAAATATTTTTTTTAAATCTGCGGGAAAATATACTTTGTCTTCAAGCTCTTCATTCTTAACCGATACATTTAACTGAACTGTGGAATTAGCTACAATAAATTTTCCATCAGCAAAAACTTTTGTTGTATCCTGAGCATCAGTAATATAATATCGCCATTTGCCGGCGAAAGGAAATGAAACAAATCCTTCTGCATCCGGAAAAGATTTTTGAAAATGATAATCGGCTGCAGAAACTGTGTGGGGAAGCTTTGTGAAGCCAATACTATAAAAAACATTTTTGCCGGTATTTAATAGGAAAATATTATCAACCGTTTTCCAATTTTTATCACAATATCTGAAAACAATATTCATGTCAGGCTGAAAGTTTGCCTGCACATCAAATTCAATAATGATTGCAGATGACTCATTTGAAATAATCGGGAATCCAATTTCACTAACAATCGAATAGGTTCGAAGATTTTTTACAAGCGGATCCTGTGCAAAAGAATTTGTTCCAAGCATAAACAGAATTAATAAGAAAAGATTAAATATGTTTTTCATTTTTTCAGCCTTATCAGATACTAAAAATTTCCACGCACTTGATTGAAGAATGTGGAACGAAAATATTAACAATTTTCTTTTCGCGTTCCGTTTCGAGGAATAACCCATCCTCATAAACCTGTGTAAGTTTTCCTGTTGTAAACACAATTTCATAAAACGGCGCATTTGAATTTGTATCCATTGTCATTCCATAATTTTCGTGAAGCGTGATATTCAAAATTTTGCCGATGAAGTCAGCCCAGTTCATTTTCATAATTTTAATTCTCCTTTAGTGATTCTATTTTTTTAATCAACTCGTCTTTGTTTTCGCAATAGTAATAATTATTAATTAATAGCAGAGCAGCAGAGTTTTCGCCTGCATTAGTATAGTTTACAAAAGCCGAAACAATCATCGGCAAAAGTGCTTGCGATGAATTACAATTTTTTCCATTAACATTTAGGTAATCATTAATATTTTCTAAAATTAATTCGTTTTCTTCCATAAAAATATCATAAAGAATATCATTTACTAAAACCATTTTTGATCCATCAAATGCTAAACAACTTATCGGAAGATAAAACTGGTTATCAGTTTGATTAAAAATATTAAATCGAGCATCACCTGTAACCAATACTATACCGTCAATTTCCTCAAACTCACTTTCAAATGGCAGAATTATACCTGAATAAACAGAATCAAGCAGAAAAATATTTTTATCAAAGGTGTAAATAAATAAATGGTAATCAGGCTGATCAAAGGCAGATGCGGAATCAATAAGAATGATTTCATCAATTCCATCCCTGTTAAGATCTGTTAAAGTTAAAGCGGGATTAAGAAAAGCTTTTGCAAATACAATTTGATTAAGAGAATCGAGAACGGTCAATGATTTATTCTCTAATTTGACTGTAAAAGAACCGAAACTGTACTCATCAGTTTGAGCGGGAGTATTTATAAATGGAAACAAATAAATGATCAATAATATTTTTTTCATATATCTAATAATAACCTGCCCAAATATAATTCATTTGAAAGATTTTGCGGTAAAGCGGGAGGAGGAATTTTAGATTTCAATAAAACAATAATAACTCTGCGAGGATTTAGATGATCTACAACAACAGGTCAACATTTTAGGAGTAGTACTGGCTTCAGACTGTGATTCAATTCGCGCGCCTACGTGAAGCGCGACTTGGTATAAACTTTCAGGGTTGGGTTATTGGATTTTAAGTCCCGTATAATTATTTGTTGAATTAAATGTCCAAAAAGCAAAAAACCTAAATTAATTGTTTAGATTTTTTGTTCTTATCATTTGTAAAAGATTTGTTAACCCTTCTAATTTATCTAAATGTATAGCATCGGTCTCTTTAATAAAATCACCGTAGTAAGAAGCCGAATGACCAGTAATAATTATAGGAAATTTTGGTCCTAAAAATTTTCGAATATTTCTTAAGTTAGTTCTGACCATCACATCATCATTTGGATAAATAAGACTTATTAGAACAGCCTGGGCATTTAGTTGTAAAACTGCGGCACTGATTTCTTCTGGAGGAAGATTTGCACCAAGGAATATTGAGTTCCAACCAGAATCAAGTGATAAGATACTTGCAATTAATGCACCTAAATCGTGCTGAAATCCGGGGAAAGTTGAAGTAATTAATATCGGTGCATTTGGTGAATCGGCGTTTCTTTCAAGGTAACTGCCAAGGAATGTTCTTAATAAAGAACTAATAAAATGTTCATGCATAATTCTCAATTCACCAGCCGCCCAAAGATCACCCACCTTTTCCAAAAGTGGAATAATAAAATTAAGAATAGTCGTGTGTTTTGAATTATTGATTAATGATTGTGAAAGAATTCTCTCCATTGCTTCACGATCAAAGTTCTTTATGATTCTTATGCTTTCTTCAATGAGCTGATCAAATTTATTTTCAGTATTAAATGAATTCTTATCTACCTTCTTATCATTTGGTTCGTGGGTTTCTTCAGTATTACCGATTAATTGTTCAATCTTTTCAATACTGAGATTGGCAATATTTCCAATATTAAAACCATTTTTTGTAGCCCTTGAAAGTAACTTTAGCTTATTAACTTCTTCCTCAGAATATTTTCTGCGATTTGTGCCGGATCGTTGCGGTGTAATTGCCGAATATCTTCTTTCCCAAGCGCGTATTGTGTGAATGCCGATGCCGGTCAATTTTGAGACTGCTTTGATATTAAATGTTTTTTCCATTGCCCAAAAATAATCTTTGTCTAACTATAATCCAAATTATTTTAAAATAATACTTGACAAATACTGTACATTATATTATTTTAGTCACCATCGTTTAGAATT
>DAOLIQ010000049.1:0-24599 GCA_035328465.1 Ignavibacteriaceae bacterium
AGATTCTACGCGCATTACGTCTTGCCGGATTTATTGAAAGTTCACGTGGCCAATCTGGCGGCTACAAACTTGCTCGTTTTGCAAATGAAATTCTTGTTGGTGATGTTCTGACTGCTCTTGGCGGAAAACTATATGAATCTACTTTTTGTGATTTACATGCTGGAGTAGAAAATATCTGCACACATTCTATCGATTGTTCAATCCGCTCGCTATGGAAAACAGTACAAACAATGCTTGATGGTGTTCTTAGTAAAATTACTTTGCAGAATTTGCTAGGCAACGAACAGCAAGTTGAATTGTTTGTCACAAATATTACTGGGGAGTTCGAGAATAATCCATCTAAAATATAGTTTGCTTTGTCGAAGGCTCCTCACAATGACTAAAAGGAAACTTTCTTAACCGCAACCTTCTCAAGCATCTTCATACTCACTTCAACACCAACCTGCCTGCCGTCAGGCAAGTTCCCGGTTTTGTTGGTGCATTCATAGTACCATCTTTATTAACAAGGAATTCGGGTTCAACAATGTCTTCTTTGTAATAACGCTTGCTCGCGGAAATATCTCTAAGTTAAATAAATATTACTCTAAGACAATTAAAAGATATTTGTTTAATTTTCTAAAAGAAAATATATAGAAAATATTTTTGATATTCTTAAGGAAGCTTATGGCTGTAAAATCTTTAATACCAACTGAAAAAATACTTCACAATATTTTAGTTATCCGTAATAATAAAGTGATTCTTGATAGAGATTTGGCAATATTATACGGAGTAGAAACACGTTCTCTTAAACAGGCTGTTAAAAGAAATGTAAAAAGATTTCCAAAAGATTTTATGTTTGTATTAACCAAGAAAGAAATTGAATTAATGGTATCACAAAATGTGATACCATCAAAAAGTTATTTTGGTGGCGCAAAACCGATGGTATTTACTGAACAAGGAGTCGCGATGTTTTCTTCTGTATTAAACAGTGATAGAGCTATAGAAGTAAATATATTAATTATGCGTGCTTTTGTTAAATTAAGAGAAATTATTTCTACTCATAAAAAAGTTGAAACGAAGCTGAAAGAAATTGAAAGTAAATTGTCAGAACACAATGATCAAATTGTTCAAATTATAGAACTCATCAATCAGTTATTAGCACCACCTGAATCACCAAAGAAGAAAATTGGATTTACAATTGACTAAGCAGAAAATCTCTTTCGCTATAATCAACAATTAAATGGTATAGATTAATAAACTGTTTTTTTGATCGTAACCTTGTCCAGCATTTTCATATTCACTTCAACACCAATGCCTGATTTGGTTGGGACATCCATTGTTCCGTCTTTATTAACAAGAAATTCGGGTTCAACAATATCTTCTTTGTAATAACGCTTGCTTGCAGAAATATCTCCAGGCAATGTAAAGTTTGGCAGTGATGCGAGCGCAACATTTCCTGCTCGTCCAATTCCGCTTTCTAACATTCCGCCGCACCAGACAGGAATATTTTTAGACGCACAGTAATCGTGTATAAGTTTTGATTCTGTAAATCCTCCAACACGACCAGGTTTAATATTTATAACTCTGCAGCTGTCTAATTCTATTGCAGCACGAGTATCATCAAGTGAATGAATACTTTCATCAAGACAAATAGGTGTTTTAAGATCTTTCTGAAGTTTTGAATGATCATAAATATCTTCATAACCAAGCGGCTGTTCAATCAATAATAAGTTCAAATCATCCATCTGCTTAAACAGATCTATATGCATTAATTCATAAGCAGAGTTTGCATCCACCTGAAATAAAATATTTGGAAATTCATTTCTTACAGCTTTAACAAATTGAATATCATTTCCGGGAGCAATTTTAATCTTTATTCTTTTATAACCTTCAGCAAGATAGCCTTCAATTTTTTTTATCAAATCCGGAACAGAAGATTGAATACCAATACTAACGCCAACATCAATTTTATTTCTTGTTCCGCCCATCATATTTGAAAGTGAAATATTTTTTGATTTAGCAAACAAATCCCACAACGCAGCTTCAAGTCCGGCCTTAGCCATCATATGTCCGCGAACTTTTTCGTAAGATGCAATCGCACTATCGATATCAGAAATATCTTTACCAAGAATTGCTGGAATTAAAAAATCCTGCAAAATGTGCCATGCAGTTGTTACTGTTTCGTAAGAGTAAAACGGAGTTCCTTCAGCAACACTTTCGCCCCAGCCTGTAAAGCCCTCGCCATCAACGCGAACAATAATATGTTCTTCATCGTATTCAGTTCCCATTGAAGTTGTGAATGGGGAAATTAATTCCATTTTAATGTGGCGAAGTTCAATTTTTTCTATTTTCATTTTTCTCCTTTTAAAGACAATTGCACACGGATGACGCTGATTTAACGGATTTGCACAGATTAATCCACAACTCGTATAATTGGGAAATTTTCACCTTTCATTAAAAGATGTTCAAACTGTTTATAAGTGACTAAACCAAGTTCTGATTTAGGTTCGAGTGCGATAACAATCACATTGTTTCTTAACTGATTTACCGGAATAAAAATGTAATCGTTCTCGAGTAAATCAGGATTAATTGTTTTTACTTCAACAATTGGGTTTACAATTATATCTCTTTCAAAATCCATTGAGTCAATTCCACTAATGAAGTATTGTTCTATTTTATCATTAGTAGATTTTTTATAGTCTGAATAAACCAATTCGTGTCTGTTTGCCCAATCAACAATTTCTGTTAAACTTTTCGGAATCAAATATCCTTTTGGTCTTTTTACATCATAAATTGATTTTACAACCGGGCGGTAATCATTTACCGAAATTACAGTATCATTATTTGTGTAATATGATAGTAGCGGAAGTTCAAGTTTACTTCCATCAGCAAAATGATCTAATTGAATAGCAACTTGTTCAGAAACTTTATTTTCAACAAGATTTTTTCTTCCATCCTTAACAAGATTTTTAATTTCGTCTTTATGATTATAGGCAAACTCAAGCAAACCAAGCATTCCGGTCATTTGACCTTCAGCGCGGTGTTTGATGTTATCAAGAAAAACATCTTTGCCGTTTAATCCTTCCTGAATAAATGAAAACGTGTTCTGTATTCCCAAACTTTGTCTTCCATCATTTATATCAAACGTGCTGTGTCTTATGTAATCAATTTCAGGTGGACCACCGGGGCTGTATTCAAAGGAAGTAAAATTTCTATCGTTTAAATATTTTTTTATGAATGGCAGATAAACTTTCTTCTGAAGTGTTCGGATATCATCTGAAATATTAATATTTGTTGCCGTTCCTATTTCTTCATCATCGTTATGCCTGTAACCATAATTTTTATATGTTTCCCCGTAAGGAGCGTACTCGTGAACATCCATTGTTACTTCAAAAAGATATTTGTTAAAAAGTTTATGAAGTCCAATTGTTTCCGGTTCGGTAAGAATTAAATGGTTACGATTAAGATCCATACTATTTCCGTTTCGTCTCTGATTTTTTTCAGCGCCATCAGGATTCATTTGTGGAACAAGAACAAAATCAATCTTATCAAACAAGTATTGGTTCTCTGGTTTCAGTAATTCATTTATCAATAACAGTGCACCTTCTTTTCCAGATTGTTCATTACCATGCTGCTGCGCAAATATCAGCACTTTAATCTTCGATTCATCTTTTCCAAAACCATCTTTTGAAAAATAAACTGCAAATAATTCTCTACCTTCAACAGATTTAGCAATCACTTCGCTTTTAATCAAATCAGATTTTTCATCAGCGTCTTGAATGAATTGAGAAAGTTCGGCGTGAGATGTGATTTTTTTATAATCAGCTTTTTGTAAAGGTGTAAGAACGCTTTGTGAAAAAATATTCACCGCTGTGAGAATAAAAACAAAGAAAAATATTTTTGTCATTTTAATAATACCATTGATTTTGTTTCTGAATAGCCTTGAGTTGAAAGGCGGTAAAAATAAACTCCGCTGGATAATTTAGAATTTGGAATGTAGAATTTAGAATGAGAGCCTGCTTCTTGATATTCATTCACAAGTGTTTCAATTTCATTTCCTAGTATATCTAATAACTTAAGAATAACAATTCCTTCAGTCTTTATATTCCAGCTAATAGTTGTAGATGGATTAAAGGGATTGGGGTAATTTTGATTAAGAATAAATCCATCTGATGTTAAAGCTAAACCATTATTTTCAACTTCTGTAAGTTCATCGAACCTTCCTTCTTCAATTAAATAATTGATAAAAGAATCAGTGATTGAAAATCTGACGTTATTCATAGCGACTACTTGTCTCGGACCAATGCTGCCGCTTGCACGATAAGTTGATGAATCCACTTTGGTAGTGTGCCTCGCATCAACAATTATATATGGAAAGGAAGAGTAGGAACCGTTTAGGGATTTTTCAGCTGAATTTATCTCAAGTCTTTCATAATTATCTGCGTTTAGATAAATCCCAATTCGTTTTCTATTTCTCATCATACCAAATAATACAGAACTCATCCTATTTTCGTAGTAGTCAGAGTCTTCAAAAAGTGAAGTCTGAAAAATTAACTCACCAAAAATATTTAGTCCATCATTGATTGTCATCTTCCCTCTGTAACCGGCATACAAATCAGTATCTGTATTCCCAATAAATTTTTCGCCTGCAATTTTACCGGAATTACCAAAAAAGAAAACTGGAATATTTTTATTAACCGCATTTTGAAAAGCATCAGGGACAAGATTGCCGCTTTGGTTTAAATATGAAAGGACATTTAAGGAGTCACCGGCAAATAAAAAACTACTGGCAGAATTAATTTTATCTGCATCAACAGCATTGTTCAGATTCGATGAAGTAAGACTTAGAATCGAAAAATTATAATTGTTGGAGATTAAATATTCCGTGATAGGTGTAAGAGAACTAGCGAATCCAGGATGTGATATAATTACAATGTTGCTGATATTTCCTGCATTTAAAAAATAGTAAAGATGATCAGCATCTACCAGCGCCTGAATATCATTGGTGCCTGTTAGAACAAAATCTGTCAAAGGATATTCCCATGCGCGAGTCGTGTCTACATCTTTTGCCGAGGACGGGATAAATTCAATTTCATTATTAATAAAATCATACTTCCAGCCTTTTGTAAGCAGATGTGATTTTAAATTTTCAATTGTGTACTTACCAGCAGTGAAAGAAGAATATTTTGTAAGTGCATCTTTATAAAAAATCGAAACTGCACCGCTGCCCATTACTTCACCAATGCCGTCTGGAGTAATACAGATCGCGGTTCTGTCATCAATGCCAGCACCGATTAAATCTCTGCCCGCAGTATAATATTGATTATAAAGCATTCCGATCAATCTTCCATGTCTGCCACGTTCGATAAAATGAGTATCGAACAAAACATCAGGAATAAGATTTAAGAAGTTATCCTCAAATTGCATGTAATTATTGAAGGGATCCTGTAAAGCCTCATCGGGATAAACAGTTCCATTCTCAGCACTGAAATCAACATCGCCAAGCAATGCAGCACCGGCACTCGTTCCGGCTATCACCCCTCCATTCTGAAAAACAAAATTTATTGCCGAATCGACTTTTGTTCCTTTCCACAAACGAATATAATCCCATTGATCGCCGCCGCGAATAAAAATTGCTTTAGCAGTTATCAATTCATCATAAGTTTCCTGAAGATTTGCAATAGCAATTGAAGAGATGGTTTTATTGTAAGCAGTATCAGCACCGAATGACATGAAATATGTTGGAAGCCAGCTTGTTGCGTCCTCAACATCAATGATAATTATTTTTCCGCCGCTGGATTTTTGGACAATCCAGCTATACGGCTCATCACTCCAATCGTTATAATCTTCGCTGCCGCCCCCTATTGCACAAATGAAGCCTTGAGCATTGACGCTAACATTAACAGCAATAATAAAAGCAAAAAATATTTTGTTCAATTTTAGCTCGATTAAAAACTCAGATTAAGTGAAACACGATGTACACTTGGTAAAATATCATAAAGTGAATACGCATAATCAAAATAAACGAGTGAAGCGGAGAACGGAATATTTACCCCGGCGCCGAAAGTAAAATCTTCATCATCATAATTATAACGATAGCCGCCCCTTAAAGAGAAGCGATCGAAGAAAGAAAACTCGGTACCAAAATGCAGCCTCTCTTTATTATCATTCGGATGGACAGCGTCAATATCACCTCTGATATTTACAAAATCAGTCTGATAAATATCGAACCCTATTCCAACCTGGAAATTAAGAGGCAGGGCGTAAGTTTCTGTTTTCAATTTTCCTGGAGTTAATCTGCTTCCGGGATAATTTTCATTTTGAGTTGTCGTAATGTCAAGGTCTGGTCCATCGAATTGCAAATCGCCGCCAAAGTTTTGCATGCTCATTGCAATAGTTAAATTTTGAAAGTCCAATTTGTATTGAGTTCCAATATCAAAAGCCAAGCCATCGGCAACTTCATTCCATATTCTTTGATAAATATATTTTGCAGATACTCCAACTGCAAATCGATCAGTTAAAAATCTGGAATAAGAAAGCCCCAATGCGATATCCTGTGCATCAAAAAATCTTCCTGTTCCATTTGGCTCTTCTACTGTCGTAATTTCCATTTTACCAGTAGAGAAGAGAATCATCTGAGCGGCGAAGACGCCAGCATCACCAGCATTAAAAGCAACTGAGGCAGCATTAAGATCAAACAGGTTGAACCAATTTGCGTAAGAAAAATGTGCATCAATTGACTTTACATTTGTAATGCCGGCAGGGTTCCAGAATACTGACGAAGCATCATCGGTGAGTCCAATTATTGCCCCGCCCATTGCGCTTGCTCTTGCACCAAGCGGAATTTGTAGGAACTGTGCACCTGATGTTCCAAGGTTAGCATTTTGAGCAAACAAAATTGCAGGCAAAGAAAAAATCAGTATAGTAATTATTTTTTTCATAAAAGTCTCTCTCGATAAGTGATGGAGCTTAAAAATTATTTTATTATTGCAAATCGTTCCATGTACTCTGCGTTAGAACTATTAACGACGTAAATGTAAACGCCCGGTGCAATTTCTCTTCCGCTTTCACTCCTTAAATCCCATGTCTCTGTTCCGTTTGTTGAATTATGATAAAGTGTTTTAACAAGATCAGCATTCACAGAGAAAATATGAATAGTACATTCGGACGGAAGATTTACAAATTGTATTTGTCTTAACGGTTCCCTGCGCAGTTCTCCAAATTCAGGTTCAAATAATGAAGAAACTACATAAGGATTTGGAACAACTCTGATTTTATTTATATCCTGTGAAACGGTTCCGCTGTTGATCACAGCCCCCTTTATCTTAAACAAATAACCATCGAGAATATTTGGTTCAACAGGAACGATTGTTTCAATCGAAAAAATATTTCCGGGCGATGGAGGATTATCATTGGGGAATTCAAGGCTGCCTGAGATTCCATTGAACTCAAATGAATCTAAATTTGTAAGAGAATCGAATTCGGCAATTATGGAATCTGTTTTAATTGATAATGAAATTATTCCGCTGCCTTCTGAATCATACCCACTGCCATCCACCGAAATAATATACATTGCATTCTGAATCAGAGTTTCATCGGAGACGCTAAATTCAATATTAAAATCATCTAATCCTCCTATCCTTGAAACATTCTGAATTATTTCCGGTTTGGTTAAAGTAAATGCTACTCCATCGTTTGTTGCCTGAATTTTATCAAGCATAAATGGTCTATTGGTTATTACTGAGTCTGTCGAATTTCTTAATGTTGTCACAGCAAAATTAAGTGTCAGTAAATCTCCTGCTGCAGGAAGTGAATCAGCAGGAGCTAACGGATTAGGATCATACAAATGAATTTGAATACCCGGTATAACACTTCCATTAGATGAATAAAGAATTCCCGGAAACGCTCTTGGCAGATAAGTATTATCTTCCTTCAAAACATCACCGGTTGTAAGATCCACTATGTCAAAAATTTTATTCGTCTTAAAAGCAATTCCATAACGGTGGGATAAAGTTTTAGCAGAATCAACCACATCAAATGTAAGCTGTGTTTTTAATTTTCCTTTTTCTCTTTTTGAAATAAAATCGAAACTGACTTCATATTGATTATCAGCCAGCGACTCATTATCAGAAGGTTCAACATTTAAAACATAATTTGATAGACCACCAACTTTGACAACTTGATCCGAAGTAACAGGCGTTCTGCCGAGGGCGGTGGAAACCGGAATAACAATTTCAAGATTTTTTGCATCAGCATTTGAGCCTTTAGAACTTTCAAGACTTTCAAGTGCGTCCCCTCCCCTGTCGTAAGCTGTTACTGAATACCAATACTCAATTCCATTTACAACTCCAATATCCGTATAGCTGTACTGCAAGCCACGGTCTAAGCCAATATCATTTATTACATCAAAATCGGCCAGCAAAGTCCAGGTGATTCCTTTGTCAACACTTCTGTAAATGCGATAGCCTTCAAAATCATACTCACCTGAAAAATTATCCAATGAATTTTCTGCCTCGTCATCCCAATAAAGATTAACAGTATTATTCCCTGCGACTGCAGTAAGGGTGGGTGTTGAAGGAGCTTTAGCAATTTCAAAATTAAAATCTAAAATCTTGTAAGCCTGATCCAGGTTTTCAAACAATTCATCTTTAGTTTCACCGGCAACAATTACAGTATAAAAATCAAGTGTGTCGCCGGGATGAATTTCATAGGGACCGGAACTTATATTGGCAAGAATATCTAACCCTCCTGAAGGAATTGTGGTTGTATCATCAAAATGAATATCGGGATTTGCACCAAGGTGAAAATAATCACTTCCAAAACTTGAATTAAATAAGGTAGGTGCACTGCTCATTATACCGTACTGAACGGTATCAATGTCCCTATCATCATTATAAATGTTATAATGAAAATCAGTTAGACCTAATTGAGTTCCGTTTACTTCGGGAGTCTTTAAAAATGCTACTCCCATCATACCAACTTTCCCATCGGGCCATTCGGGCGAATAGTTATCTGAATCATAGAAATAGACAAAGTTTTTTTCCTTAACGAGACCCAATTTATCATCGTCATATTCGGGAGTTCCACCGCTGATGTTTCCTAAATCTAAATCAACATAATTAGAAAAGTAAAGGCTGTCATAAATGTTTGTACTGTTATTTACGATTTCGTATTTATAGAAAAGAAGATTGCTCGCAAAACTAACTCCATAGGAATAACCAATCTGATTAATCTGCAGCCCAAGAATTTTGACGGTGTTATTACTGTCGTTATAGGCACAGTAACTATCCTGATCAGAAAAAAATAAAGGCTCGCCGTTAGAATCTTTTACTGGCCAGCCGCGCACTGGGTCCCAGGTGGCGGGGTTATCACTAAAAGCAATTTGAGCAAGGTCGGGGTTTTGATAGCCGTAAGCGGCTTCCCATTCCTCGTTAGTTGTATATCTGCCTTGAATTACATTGCCGGGAATTCCAACAAAAGGATTCAACCTGTAGATATAATGATTACCGCTGTTGATTGGAAATTCACCGGATGGTCCCTGGGTAATTCTTCTTGGATAAAGTTTGCCGCGGTTTTCGAAGAATAATCCAATATTACTCGCATTATGAGTTCCGCCGGCGCGGTCCTCAATTCTTAATATTTTTTCAAGATCGAAAGAGTTTTTTTCTTTTTCAAATTCCTTCATTCCATCCTGAGCAACCAAAGGGAGTGAGATGAAAATACACAAACATAAAACTATAAAATTACTTTTCATTTTATTCTCAACTTTTCTTGTTTTAAAATCTAAATGAAGCACCAATTCGAATTGATCTTGGCGGTCCGAAATTGGATGGATCCTGCATATACTCGGGTGAATAACCGCCTTCAAAAGTGAAATCAGGCTCACCAGTATCGCTGTAAACAAAAAGAATATTACGATGATCAGTCAGGTTAAGTATTTGGGCAAACAGCCTGAAATAATAATTCCCGCTGAATAAAAATTCTTTACCCAATAAAAGATCAATAGAATAAGTGCCCGGCTGACGCAAGGAATTACTTTCAACAAAACCAACATCTCTACCCCCTGGTGTGTAAGGAGCACCGGAACTTGCACGAATAACAAAACTGAAATCCATATTATCAAATATTTTCGAATTGAATATTTCCGGACCCTCATTTTCGGGAATGGTAAACGTCAGGTTTGCATTAAAAACATGTGTGCGGTCAAAATCAAGATAGTAAAGTTGTGTTGATTCCTGAGTGCCGGGATATTGTTCTGTCTCGGAAGATGCACTACCCTTTGCAACAGAGAATGTGTATGTGAATCCACCTGAGAACCATCTATCGGGTCTCATGTCTAAAGTGAGTTCGAACCCTTTCACGTTAGCGTAATCTTCATTTACATAAAGCGTGTAGCCTGTATAGCGCCCATCCACAAAAGGGAATAAATATTTAGTACCGATTAATCCGGTGATATCTTTATAATATGCACGTACATCTAATAAGATTCTATCTGAAAGCTGGTGAGATACTCCCACCTCGTAAGCAATGGTACGTTCCGCATCAAGATTTGCCTGCCCGAATAAAGGCTCGCGTACGTTTAAATCGTATTGATGATTTTCAAACAGTGTGTTGAAGTTTGGATTTTGGAAAAAATGTCCATAAGCAAAGTGAAGCTTTGTGCGATCGGAAATTGGATGAGCAATTCCAAGCCGGGGGGAAAATTGTATTCGCGGTTCAACTTTAATTAATGAACCCGGGACTAATGGATCCTGCCTGAAAGTTACATTTGCGTTCATATAATCAAAGCGTAAACCAAGATTCAAAATCAAATATGGAAATTCTATTTTATCCTGGATATAAGCCGCTGCCTGATATGGATTAGTTTTATAAATATTTATGTAAGGGAAATTTCTCTTTGGGTCATAAATATTATAATAATTCAGCCAATGCTTTTTGTATGAAAATCCGAACTTGACTTCGTTAAGATTATCAATTTGCCAAACAGCATCACCCCGAAAATCGGCAGTAACTGTGCGGCTGTCTGTTAGTTCCGGGGGCTCGGCACGGCTGAGAAATTCAAATCCATTTCCTATGTTATCAAAATAAGCCCATTCATTATCAGAAATATATTGCGAAGTATCTTTGTCTAATCCGGAATAATATCCTTGATTAAAATAAGAGGCTCTTAATTCGTAGAACATATTGCTGGCAAGGGTGTGGGTAATGTTTAAGCCGGTTTGCCAGCTATCAGAATGTTGACGAAGATATTGTTCGGGAATAAATTTGTAAGAGTGATTGTAATTCTGCCAATCCTCTAGACTTCCGCGGTTGGAAAGTGAAAGCCTTAAATCGGGGATTATGGAAGTTGATATTTTTGTAAAAAATGATTGAGTTTTGTTGTGTCCAAATGGAAGATAGCTGCCGCTTTTATCAAGTTCAGCAGAGGCAAAAAAATTTAAATCGTTTGTTAATAATGGTCCGCTTAAACTTCCAGTCATTCGTAATTCGTGCAGATCAGAATATCTTTTAATTCCAAATTCACTTGAGCGTACTTCAATTTTTCCATTGTAATCTTCTTGTCCTTCCCTTGTAACAATATTGACTACACCACTTAATGCCTGCCCGTATTCAGCATTAAATGTTCCGCTAAGCAGACTCATTTCCTGAATTGCATCGTTGCTGATTTCGAGCGGTGATCGTCCGAGTAATGGATCCTGGACGTACATACCATCTACAAGGTAAGCCACCTCGTTTGAACGCCCACCCCTGACGTGTAAATTAGTGCCGCTGCCAACAACGCCGGCTTGAAGGGATAAAAGTTCGGTAAAAGAAGTAACTGGAAGAGCATCAATTTTGTCCCTGGAAATAACTGAAATACTACTCGTTAAGTCTTTCTGTATCATGTTTGATTTGGCAATAACCACCACCTCTTCGGTTTGGATAGACTGTGGATTTAATTCCAATAATAATTCAGTGGTTTGGTCAACAATTATCTTTACTCCCTCGATGACTGTAGTTTCGTAGCCGAGATAGCTTACCTTAACTCTGTAATAGCCGGGAGGAATATTTAAAATTACAAATTGACCATCAACATTGGTAGCCCCTCCAAGCGAAGTTCCTTCGAGAATTACATTGGCTCCAATCAGCAGCTCGCCGGTTTGTGAATCCTTCACAGTTCCTATCAACTTTCCAGTGACGCCTGCAATGATTGGAAACTGAAGAAGTATCAGAAGTATCAGAATTTTTTTCATATTAATTCCAGATTTTTCTTTAATGAATTTCTAACTAATTATAAGTTTTTGGCTTTTCATGATTTGACCGGATTCTTCCATAATATTTTTAGCCCGCGATTTTAATTTTAATGCACAAGCAGTTGCCATAGCGTTTATCAATACAGAAATAGCAGCAAAAGAATTTGTATAAAGCATATTCTCGCTATTTACAGTTAAACTTAAAACGGAGTGAAAAGTAATTGGCGAGCTTTCTTTGTTAGTGATAGAAATAACCTTAATGCCTTTGCGCTTAGCATATTTTGCAGCGTCAACTGTTTCGATGGAATAAGGGGGGAATGAAAATGTAATCAGCAAGTCCGATTTATTCATATAAAGGATCTGCTCATGGAAAACAGTGTGAGTGTGTTTTAATACCGAAGAATCCAGCGAAACTTGTGTAAGCTGATAAGCAAGAATTTCAGCAAGCAGGTAAGAGATTCCTAATCCCGCTGTAAAAATTCTAGGTGATTTAATAATAAGATTGATAGCCTGATCGAATTTTTCTCTTTCGATTAAACCGAGCGTATCATTAATATTTTTTATGTCTACATTTGCAACCAGGGTGAGAATATCTTCATCAGCTTTTCTTTTTTCGAAAAGAGGAAAAGCTTGTTTGTTTTTCAACTTGATTTGCAGCGAATCAGATATTGCATCTCTCATTTCACTGAACCCGCTAAAACCAACGCGCTGAGCAAATCTTACAATTGAAGCGACACTTGCTTCAGTTGATTTTGATATTTGATGCACAGTAAGAAAAGGGATCTTATCAAAATTGTCGATAAAATATTCCGCAATCTTCCTCTGATTTTGAGGTAGAGAGTGAAAATTTTTTTCGATCTTATCTTTTATTTCTTTATAGATAGACATAGTTTGTATGAATAGTTGAAGATGAGACAAATTATACAAAATAATTTGCCTCATCCGCCAAAGATATTATTTAATTAATGTCATCTTTCTGCTAAGATGAGTTTTGGAAGTTGAAAGAGAATAAATATAGACGCCGCTCGGAAGTTTGCCCGCATCAAAGTTTATATTATAGCTGCCTCCATCCATTGTTGATTTTATCAGCGTGCTAATTTCCTGTCCATTTAAATCAAAAACTTTTAAAGTAACAAAATCCTTTTCGGGAATTGTAAAAGAAATAGTTGTTGTTGGATTAAATGGATTGGGAAAATTTTGAGAAAGTGTCAAATCATTTGGAAGCAGTGTAACTTCAACAATATCAGAATATTCGAACGAACCATTATAATCTATTTGCTTTAGGCGATATTGAATTTTGCCGGCGGGGAGATTACTAACATTATCAGAATACGAATATTGATGCTGATCTGCTGTAGTTCCGTAGCCTGCTCTGTAACCAATTTTTATCCATTCACTAAAAGAATTGCTCTCAACGGTTCTTCTTTCAATTTCAAATAGATTATTATTTAATTCTGACGAAGTCACCCAATTTAGATTAACAACATCATTTTGAACTGCCGCTGTGAAAGAAGTAAGTTCAACGGGAAGTATTGTATTAAGGTACTTATCTTCTGCAGTTGCCATATTGCTGATGACTTCATTATCATCGCCGCCAATTGCAATTCCAAAATAGAAATCATATGTGCCGCCAGCATCTATTGTGACAGGAATTTGTCCCAAAATTACAACTGCACCATCTACCCCGGCAGTGAATAAAGGATCAAAAGAATTTTGAGTGAGCCAGGCATAAAAATCAGCATCGTTGTTGTAACCATCAAACCAATCAAATGAATGCATCGAAGCAATGTCATCAGAAAATATTTTGTAACCAACGTGCTCGATTTTGCTCATCATAACTATTTGTGATGCGTCGTCATAATAGACATTTTCGAAGCCATACTCGTTATCAACCTGTGGAATGATTTCCATTCCAATTGAAGCATTGATCGGGTTTGATTCATTGTTGGTTACTATTAGTTTACCAACAAGATAAGCTCCCCCATCCCATCCATAAATATGCTCTTCAACCTGAACCTGCGGAGGAAAGAATTGTCCATTGTAGGAATTATCAATGGTTACTGTCGTTTCGTAATCACTGAACAAAGGATTAACCTCATTTGCAGGAGGGACAATGTTTTCAGCATCTTCAGTGTAATCAAAAACTGCTGACGAACTAACCCCAACCAATATAGAGGAGCGATCAATTTGCCTTGTTGTTAAATTATCACTGTAAACACGAATTCGCCCGTAATCATTTACGGCAAGTCCGATATTGCCGGTATAAAAACTTTGTGCGAAGGATTCTGCAATAAAAAATATTGCGATGAAAAACATAGAACTGAACAATACAGAAGTTCGTTTCATTTATTACCTCGTATTATTTATTTGATTAGAATCATTTTTTTCGTAATTGAATTTGTACCGGTGGATAACGTATAAAAATAAATTCCGCTTGTTAAACCCGATGCATCAAAAGTATAATTATAACTGCCGGCGGATATTTCTTTGTCAAGCAGCAGAGCCACTTCCTGCCCGAGTGCATTGAAAACCTGTAGTTTCACTTTTTCCTGTGAAGGAATAGAAAATGAAATCGTAGTACTTGGATTGAATGGATTTGGATAATTCTGAGACAAGAAGTATTCAGACTGGGTATGGTGATTTTCGTCTTTTACTTCAGTGATTAATTGATATTTTGAAACTGCTTCGTCCATGTTTTCAAGCATACCCGTTTCATCTTGACCCACGGAAATGGCCATCCAAAAAGTTGTTGAATCGCCACTAGCAATCGAAACGGAATTTTGATTATAAATTGCAACAGCTCCATCTCCTTGTGCTTCAAAAATAGTATCAATTGTTCCGGAGGTTAAGAGAGAATAAAGAAAACTATCTGATGTATCGTAATCAGCACTCCAGTCAAAAGTTCTTGATGAAAAAAAGTTTGAAGAAAGTATCTTACATCCTGTATAATGGGAAGAAGGTGCTCTATAAAATGATACTATGTTTTCAAAAGGATAAAACTGGACAGTCTCTAATCCGGCACTACCATCTATCTCAGCTATCGTTTCCATACCTATAAAAGCATTAATATCAAATGACTCATCATTTGTGATTGTGTACTTTACCAAAATATACGATCCATCAACCCAACCATAAACATTAGCTCTGCTCGTTACATTAGGGGGTAATAATGAATATGAATTGTTTGCAGTACCCACCATCTCAAATTCACTGAATTGCGGAGAAGTAACATTTACAACGGGTATTAAATTATCTGCGTCTTCATTATATGTAAAGACGGTTTCAGATCCAGTTCCAACAATTACTGATGTCCTTTCAATTTGTTTTGTAATTAATGAATCAGAAAATACTCTTATTCTACCAGCTCCAGATAAAGTTACGCCAACCTTACCAGTAAAGAAATCCTGTGCAAATACTTCAACGTGCATTATTATTGCACTCAATAAAAGCATCCGAAAAAATGAAAAATAAATTTTCATACGAACCTCCGTTAGTTATAAGTTAATAAATCAATTCCATCCAAAAATGTTTGGCGGAATTAGTAAAAGAAATCCTAATAGCATTAAAATTATTTGTAATGGAATAACCCACTTTGCCCATTTTTCCCAGGGTACTTTTGCCATCGATAAAGCACCCATCGTTACAGCAGAAGTTGGAATAATTATATTTGTGTATTCTCCAAATTGAAAAGCCAAAATAGCAGTTTGTCGTGATACTCCGGCAAGATCAGCAAGCGGCGACATAATAGGCATTGTCAATGCTGCCTGCCCGCTTCCTGAATGAACAAAGAAATTAATTACTGCCTGCACAGCAAACATTTTTTGTGATGCAAAAATCGGGGACGAAGATTGAATGTATGGCGATAGTCCATAAAGTACTGTATCTATAATATGTCCGTCTCTCGAAATAACAAGTGTGGCTCTTGCCAGCGCAATGATGAGTGCCGTGCCGACTAAATCTTTTGCACCGTCAATAAAACTTTTTATTAATACATCACTTTTTAATCCGCCGATAATTCCAACTACAATTCCCATTATAAAAAACATTCCGGCAATTTCTTCGATGTACCAATCCAGCTCGACAACACCAACAACGAGCATTACTAATGAAAGAACAAAAGTTAGAAGAACAAATTTATGCTTTAATGAAAAATGTTTGTCGTTATTATAAATATGATCAAAGTGTTCGTTTTTCCTGCGCTCGTTATCTTCTACAAAGGTGGGGCTGATTTCAGGTTTTTTAGAAAGTCTTTTTACATAATAAAGTAAAAAGAAAATTGCAGCAGTTGTTGAGATTGCCCAACATATCATTCGATAACCAATTCCTGAAAACAATGGAACATCTGCAATGCCTTGTGCAATGCCAACGTTAAATGGATTTAAGAATGCACTCGCAAATCCTACGTGCGCGCCGACAAGCGGAATTGCAACTCCAACTATGGAATCATAACCAAGCGCTAAACAGATTGGGACGATGATTAAAACAAATGGAATGATTTCTTCATTCATTCCAAATGTTGCTCCTCCAAGTGAGAACATTAAAATTAAAACAGGAATAAAAAATGTTCTCAGTGTTGCAGAACTTTTATGAGCCCTGGCAAGTTTATTAATTAAAGAATTAATTGCATCTGTTTTTGCTAATACATTAAAGGCACCGCCAACAATAAGCACAAAGCCAATTATCATTGCTGCTTCGACAAAACCTTTTAGCGGGGCAATGAACAATGCAAAAAATCCTTGCGGATTACTATCTACATATTTAAAAGAATTTTGAACTACAACTTCTTTTCCATCAACAACTGCACGCTCGTAACTGCCGCCGGGAATAATCCACGTTAGTCCGGCAATTAACACTAACAGAGAAAAAATTAATAAGTAAGTGTTTGGAACTTTGAACTTAAATTTTTTCTTATCGCTCATTCAATTACTTCTTTGGTTTTCATATCGAATTTATCTCCGCTGATTAAAACATGCAGTTTCATATCACTTATTCCAAGATTTCCTTTTTTATCTTCACGAATATTTTTTGAATTGGTAGGATCGTAAACTAGCACTTGATTATTTCCGAAAACCTCAAAGGTATCATCAGGATTAATAATAATTGAAGTTGATTCATCAATCGCAACACCAAGCAAATTGGGATGCTCAATTAAAGTGGAGATTGTTCTGTTGTGTCTTTTTCTTTTTAAAAAATGCTGATCGATGATTACTGTTTTTAAAAATCCAAACCCCTGTTTGGTTTCAACATTACCTCTTTCAATCGTAACAAATGAAACTGTTGAATCTTTATTAACAAGTTCATTTCCCGTAATCATAACCTCACTCATGACCGCAGCGCCGGCACTTGTTCCGCCAACAGTTCCACCAATATTGTAAATATCAAAAACTTTTTGAAGAAGTTTTGTCCCAAGCATATCACGTGTTAAATCACTTTGGTCTCCTCCGGTAAAGAATACAGCATTTGCCCATTCCATTTTTTCTAAGTTTGCTTCATCATCCGCTGTTTCCCTAGAAAATAAAATATAATCCGCCTTTGCGCCTAATTCTATGAATCGCTTCTGTTCTATTTCACTGTTTAGTTTTGGCTCGGAGCCGGCATTTGGAATAATAATTATTCTTGCATCAGACCCGCCGGCTAGTTCAACAAACTTTTTCTCAATTTCAGGAGTTTGAACCCCGCCAATAATTAATAAGTGACCTTTTGTCTGCGAGAAGTTTTGCTGAAAGAAAACAAAAAATAAAACTATAAATGAGTAGATAAATTTTTTCATTATGATTAATCCTTTTTTACAAGTTCGAGAGCTATCTCAGCCGATTTAATTAAATCTTCTATAAAAATAAATTCTTCATTAGAATGAGGGTTCTGTGCGCCGATGCCAAGATTAACTGATTGAATACCCCTGCCATTTAAAGAGTTAGCATCGCTTCCGCCAAGTGAAATTTTGGGAGTTGGTTCTAATCCGACTTTTTTAATTGCACGAACAGTCTCTTGAAATACAGGAGATGTTTCAGGAATTGTATAAGGCATAAAATCCCAGAAATAGTCAACTTCAAATCTTGCCCCAACCTTCTCGGATTCTTCTTTGAATATTGAAACAAGCTTATCGAAATAATTTTCTGCTTTTTTCAAGTTGAAAGACCGAACTTCGCCTTCAAGTTCAGTTAATTCAGGAATAACATTTACTGCCGAACCACTTTTTAACAAACCGATATTCATTGTGGTTTCTTCATCAATTCTGCCGAGCGGAAGTCTGCTAATAGCTTTTGCAGCAGCCATCATTGAGTTGATCCCTTTTTCCGGGGAAATACCGGAATGCGAAGCTTTACCAATGATTTTTATTTTCAATCCAATTGCACCGCAGGCAGAATAAATAAAATTTCCCGGACGATACCCTGAATCAAAAATAAACCCTTTTTTTATTTCACCATTCACCCCAAGATTTTTTGAGCCGAACAATGTTGTTTCCTCGCAAGTAGTGAAAGCAACTGTAAAATCTTTAACAGGAATTTTTTCATTTGCAATTTTTTCAAGAGTATATAGCAATACTGCAACGCCGGCACGATTATCTACACCAAGCACAGTATCTCCCGATGAAACTATTCTATCTTCCTTAATTATTGGTTTAACATTTTCTGTCGGGCGTGCCGTATCCATATGCGATGTCAAAATAAAATCACCACCGGTTCCAATTTTACAAATCAAATTTCCTGTGTTACTATAGGTAAACTTTGCAGCTTCGTCTTCGCGAACTGTGTAATTATATTTTGAAAGGAATGATTTTATGAAATCAGCAAGAGGTTTTTCGTTTCCGGAAAGGGCATTTATTCTGGCAACTTCTAAAAATAAATTTACAAGACGGGAGGAATTATTTTGTAACATCAATTACAGCAATCTATTTGTTTGTAATATTTGTTACATAATTACAAAAAATAATTTTACAAGTCAAGAAGTATTTTCAAAAGAAGAAAAATATTTTATTCGTCGCTAAGATCGTCGAGCAGCACGTCCTTTTTCAAAAATCCATCTTTTATCAGGCTATCCTTTGAACGATACATGACTATCGTAAGTTCGTTAGTACCGTAATATCCGGTGGATTCGATGCGCACTCCATTTATTTCTTTGGACAGTTTTACGTGCGAGATGATTTTATCACCATCGATTAGTGAATTATCAATTTTAGATTTCTTTACCGGGATGTTTGATAAAGCCCAGTAAATTCCCTTCTTTGCATTTTGTAATGCGAATTCAACATCGCTTTCAATAGTTGATTGAGCAAAAGTAAGCGAACCGAAAAAGCACAAGAGAAAAAATATTTTAAGACTCATATTGCCCTCAAGATTTTTTATTTCATATTAGTTAAAATTATTTAAATCCTCGATTGCTGTGATTTAAATTACTAATATCAACCGAAAAAAAATATTGTTTGAAATGATTTAGAAATATTATTAAGTTGGAAACCAGAAAAACGAAAATAGTTTCCAAGAGGACAAATGGATGATCAAGCAAAAATAATTGAGCAGGTAGAAGACAAATTATTCAAAGAAGGTTTCTACAAAACAACAATGGATAATGTTGCTTCTGAACTCGGGATGAGCAAAAAAACCATCTACAAATTCTTTCCTTCAAAGGATGATCTTGTGATGGCAATTGCAAAACATTTTATGAATGGGATGAAGAACAAAATCGTACCTGCGTTAAGCAGTGACAAAAATGCAATTGAAAAACTCGCTGAACTCATCGGTATTCTGGCAAAGGCTTCAGAAAAAATATCCCCTCAAAGAATGGATGAAATAAGAAAGTATTTTCCGAATCTCTGGAATGAGATTGATAAATTCAGAACTCAGATGATGTTTGGAAATATTACAAAGGTTATTGATCAGGGGAAAGCTGAGGGACTGTTTATTGATTATCCGACTTCAATAATTATGAATGTGCTTGTTGCTTCAGTAAGAAATATTGTTAACCCGGATTTTATCCTCAACAACAATTTTTCAATTATCGAAGCGGCACGTTATGCATTTAAAATAATTATCGGCGGAATAGTTACCGATAAAGGAAAGAAAATTTTTAATCAAACTATTAATAAGATGTGATTATGAAAAGATTATTAATTATAACTCTGTTAATGATTGGTTCGGAGTTCATCTCCGCACAAACTCAGCTTACTATTGAAGACTGTTATGAGAGGGCGAGAATAAATTATCCGCTAATCAAACAGAAGGACTACATCAACAGGACTAAAGATTACAGCGTAAGTAATGTTTGGAGTGGATATTTTCCACAGATTACACTTCTCGGACAAGCAACTTATCAATCTGATGTTACACAGGTTCCAATGCCATTACCGGGAATTGTAATTGAAAGACTTACAAAAGATCAATACAAGGCTGCGGTTGATATTACTCAAACAATTTATGATGGCGGCGTAATGAGTTCTCAAGCTGGCTTACAGGAATCCATTTCCGAAATTGATAATCAGAAAATTGAAATTGAATTAGTAAAGGTGAAAGAAAGAGTTAATCAGATTTATTTAGGTATTATTCTTATTGAAGCTCAATTAAATCAAATTGATTTAGTAATAGAGGATCTGAGTGCAAATATCTCAAAACTTGAAGCAGCTTATGCAAACGGCACCGCAACTAAATCTGATGTTGATGTATTGAAGGCAGAATTATTAAAAGCAGAACAAAGAAAAATCGAATTAAGCTCTTCCCGCATAGCTTATATAAATATGCTCGGTTTGTTAATAAACGAACATCTCGATGAGTCCACTACCCTTTTAACACCATCACAAATTAATTTTCAATCAACAGAAGAAATTTTCCGTCCCGAGTTAAATCTTTACACAGCTCAGAAAAACCTAATTGAAAATCAGAACGGCCTTACTTCATCAAAGATAATTCCCAAAGCAAGTTTGTTTTTTCAAGGCGGTTATTCAAAACCCGGATTGAATATGTTCAAAAGTGATTTTGCATGGTATTACATAACAGGAATTCGATTCTCATGGACATTATCAAATCTTTATAGCAACGGTAATGAATCAGAGATAAATGAACTTAGCAAATTAAATGTTGATGCTCAAACGGAAACATTTTTGTTAAATACAAAAATCACTACTAATCAGCAATTACAGGAAATTGATAAACTAAAAAAAATGATCGGGGTGGATAAAAATATTATTGATTTAAGAACTTCCGTAAAAGAATCAGCCAGAGCAAAACTTGAGAATGGAGTGATTACACCGAGCGATTACATCCGCGATTTGAATGCAGAAGATACGGCAAAACAAAATTTAGAGATCCATAAAATTCAATTGTTGCTTGCACAGTATAATTACAAAATCACAACAGGAAATTAAAAATCATTACAGAGATAAAAATGAAAAATTTATTATTTAATATTACTCTTATTTTGACTACAGCATTTTTGTTCAGCTGCTCAAACGGAAACGGAGATTTTGATGCAACCGGAACATTTGAATCAGAAGAAATTATTGTTTCATCTGAAGCAATGGGAAAACTTGTAATGTTTCAGGTTGAAGAAGGAATGCAGCTTAAACAAAATCAAATTGTTGGAATTGTGGATACAACACAGTTACATCTTAAGAAAAAGCAGCTGCTTGCTTCAATTAAAGCTGTGCTTAGTAAACAGCCCGATGTTGAAACTCAGCTTGCATCGCTGCGAAAACAAATTGAAGCGGCGGAGGTCGAACAAAAGAGAATTGAAAATCTTGTTAAATTGGATGCTGCAACAACAAAACAGCTTGATGATATAAATTCTCAGTTGGAGGTCTTGCGTAAACAGTATAATGCCACAAAATCCAGTTTAACAATTACGAAGCAAGGAATACAAAGTGAAACTCTTCCGCTGACAGCACAGGTTGAACAGATTGAAGATCAAATCAAAAAAAGTTACTTAATTAATCCTATTGACGGAACTGTATTGACCCGATACACAAAACAAGATGAGATCACTTCGACTGGAAAAGCTCTGTACAAAATTGCAAACTTATCTGAAATGACTTTACGCGCATACGTTAGCGGTGATCAGCTTGGTGAAATAAAACTCGGACAAAAGGTAAAAGTGTTTGTTGATAAAGGCGATGGTGACCAAAAAGAAATGAACGGAGAAATTTATTGGGTCTCCCCAAAAGCTGAGTTTACTCCAAAGACTATTCAAACTAAAGATGAGCGGGCTAATCTTGTTTACGCAATAAAAGTCAGAGTGATGAATGATGGCAACTTAAAAATAGGAATGTATGGAGAAATAAAATTTTAGTATGGTTTTTAAAAGCTCATACTGTCATTCCCGTGCAAACGGGAATCCATAAAGCTTAATATTAAGTGGATTCCCACTTTCGTGGGAATGACAAATAACAACAAGTAATTTTTATGAATACGATTGAAGTAAATAATATCACCAAAACATACACAACAAAGAAAAATGTTATCACTGCTGTTGATGATGTTTCCTTTTCTGTTGATGAAGGAGAATTGTTTGGATTGATTGGTCCCGATGGCGCTGGTAAAACTTCAATCTTCAGAATACTTACCACTTTACTTCTTGCTGATAACGGAAATGCAGCAGTGCTTGGACTTGATGTTGTGAAAGATTACAAAGCAATCAGAAATATTGCTGGTTATATGCCCGGTCGCTTTTCACTTTACCAGGATTTAACAGTTGAAGAAAATCTTAATTTCTTTGCAACAATTTTTAATACAACTGTTCAGGAGAATTATGATTTAATCGCTGACATTTACAAGCAACTCGAGCTATTCAAAACAAGGCGCGCAGGTAAACTCAGCGGTGGAATGAAACAGAAACTAGCTCTTAGCTGTGCGTTAATTCATAAACCTAAAGTTCTTTTTCTGGATGAACCAACAACCGGAGTTGATCCGGTTTCACGAAAAGAATTCTGGGAAATGTTAAAGCGATTGAAAGCTCAGGGTATAAGTATTCTGGTTTCAACTCCTTATATGGATGAAGCAAACTTGTGTGATAGAATTGCGCTTATTCAAACAGGTAAAATTTTAGAAATAGATACTCCGCAAAATATTGTAAACAGATTTGATAAAAAGCTCTACGCCGTAAAATCAAAAAGTATGTTTAGTCTTCTAAATGATTTGAGATCCTATCCCAAAACGGAATCTTGCTTTGCTTTTGGCGATTATCATCATCTCGTTTTAACTGAAGAAAATCCAGATGTAATTGAATTGAAAACTTATTTAAAAAATCACGTTGAACTTGAGATTGCTCAAATCAAACCAGGCATTGAAGATCGTTTTATGCAGTTGATGAAGAGCCCATCCCAACCCTTCCCTAAGGGAAGGGCTTTAGGAAATGAGCAGTTTGATGGATAAAGAAATTGTAATTAAAACCGATAAGCTCACAAAAAAGTTTGGTGATTTTACTGCCGTCAGCGAAATTACTTTTGAAGTTACTAAAGGAGAGATCTTCGGTTTTCTAGGAGCTAACGGTGCAGGCAAAACTACAGCAATGAAAATGTTAATTGGAATTTCAAAACCAAGCAGCGGGAAGGCAACAATTGCAGGATTTGATGTTTACAAAGAAACTGAAAAGATTAAAAAAAGTATCGGTTACATGAGTCAGAAGTTTTCTTTGTATGAAGACTTGACCATCAATGAAAACATTCAATTGTTTGGGGGCATATATGGATTATCAGATCAAGAAATCGAAAGACGACGAAGCGAACTAATCAATAAATTAAATCTGCAGAATGAAGCTGACAAATTAGTCGGTTCACTGCCGCTTGGATGGAAACAGAAGCTGGCTTTTAGTATTGCAATCTTTCACACACCAAAAATTGTTTTCTTAGATGAACCGACAGGCGGTGTTGATCCAATTACAAGAAGACAATTCTGGGATATGATTTACGAAGCTTCACATAACGGTATAACAGTTTTTGTTACTACACATTATATGGATGAAGCGGAGTATTGCGATCGAGTTTCTATTATGGTTGATGGAGTGATAAAAGCACTTGATTCACCGGCAGGATTAAAGAAGCAATTTAATGCTCATTCGATGGATGAAGTATTTATTATGCTTGCACGCGGAGCCAAACGTGGAGAATAATATTTGGATCGTTATTGATTTTTTAAGGACTCGGGAACTAAGCATTGTCATTCCCGTGAAAACGGGAATCCAAACTATAGATGTAAAATGGATTCCCACTTTCTCCCAAAGGGATGCCTATGGCAGTGGGAATGACAAAACAATTTTTTGACTTATGTGAGAATTTGAATGACAAAAGAGAATAAATGAAACAGTTAATAACATTTGTAAAAAAAGAATTCCATCACATACTTCGCGATACTCGTTCTATGTTGGTGTTGATTGGTTTGCCGATTGTTCAGCTTCTTCTCT
>DAOLIQ010000050.1:0-24385 GCA_035328465.1 Ignavibacteriaceae bacterium
CAGAACAAATACGCAAGATTTATGAGATTTACAGGCTTGCCAACTCAGTCAACGATTAGAATTGTTTCGCTCGCTGGAGTATTTGTTCGTAAAATTGAAAAAAACTCTACTTCCCCCTATGTTGATTGGGATCTTTTAAATTCGTCCGGAGTTCCAGTCGCTAGTGGAGTTTATATCGCATACATTGATATGCCCGGTATAGGTACAAAAATAATGAAGCTGGCAGTTATTCAAGAAACGCAATACATTGATAGAATCTAAATTCAAGGGGAAGTTAAACCTTCCCCAAATATTAATTAAAAGTATTGCTATTAACTAAGGAGAAATTAAAAATGACTAAAAAATTGACAGTAGTTTTTATGGTGATAATGACTTTGATGACTTTATCATCCAATCTTTATGCCGGCGGAGGAAAAAGAAATGGAACTGCCGGAGCTCAGGAATTACTTATTCCAGTTAATGCACGTGGATTAGCTATGAGCGGTGCCTATATTTCAGGTATGACGGGAATTGATGCACTTTATTATAATCCCGCCGGATTTGGTGCAGGCTCGACTAGTACTGAAGCAATGTTTTCTTATATGAATTATATAGCAGACATTGGCTTATCTTATGCTGCCATTGGTGCAAACCTTGGTGATTTTGGAGCGATCGCTTTTAGCGTAAGAACATTAGACTTTGGTGATATTCCTATTACCACGGTTGAGAATCCTTATGGTACTGGCTCGACATTTTCACCAACTTTTGTAATTGCCGGTATGACTTATTCAAATTCACTGACAGATAGAATTCGGGTTGGTGTTAATCTAAACCTTATTTCTGAAAAAATTATTGGAACAAGTGCTTCCGGTTTTTCCTTTGATGCTGGTATTCAATACAATGGATTAGCCGGCATAGAAGGATTACAAATGGGAGTTGTTTTGAGAAATCTTGGTCCGCAAATGGCTTTCGATGGACCGGATCTCTTAAGGGTTGCGACTGAATCAGGTTCAGACAGAGGTAACCAAAGGTACAGTATTGTTGCAGCTTCGTTCGAATTACCATCCCAACTGGAACTCGGTTTAGCTTATCAATATCAGTTTGATGAAAGCAACCAGATGCTGTTTGCTTCATCATTCCAAAATAACAACTTTGCAAATGATGAATACAGACTTGCAGGCGAATATGGTTTTCAGAATACTTTTTTCGTTAGAGGCGGATATGCTTATGTCTCTGAAAACGCCGGAAACACGGACGAAAGTATATGGGGCCCGACTTTTGGTGCAGGGGTAAAACTTCAAACCGGAGTTGATATTTCTGTTGATTATGCATATCGTTCAGTAGATTATTTTGATGCTAATCATATGGTTACGGTAAAACTTGGTTTCTAATTGTTCTATTTGAATTAAATTTAAGGCAGGCAACCCCTGCCTTTTTTATTAACAAGGATAATTGAAGTGAAAAGAATAATATTCTCTTTATTGTTTTTGCAGTCGGTTTTATCTGCTCAAACAAATTTTAAAGTAGATATCGATTATGCGCGATTCTTCTACGATGATTCTACCGGGTATATCGAAATTTATTATGGATTCTATACGCCAAATATGAGTGTTAAAGAATCTGAAGGCAAAAAGGAAGTTGCAGGTAATCTTAGTATTAATATTCTTGAGAAAAGTACTAATGCTTTACAAGTGAATAAACAATATCAGTTTCAAAATCCTGTTTTTGATTCAACCTCGACCGAAGAAACAAAATCACTGATTGGTGTGCTTACTTACAGATTAAAATATGGTGAGTACATTTGTAAAATATTAGCGTCTGATTTGAATGATACAACAAAATCCGAAGATATTACTTTTGAGTTTATGTTGGATTATAATAAGCACAATACTTTTTTTGCCAGTGATCTTCAGCTTGCAAATTCAATTACTAAATTAGAAAATGAAAATGCAGATAGTTCACCATTTTATAAAAATACTTTTGATGTGATTCCAAATCCTTCAGGGGTTTATGGCGATAAAATGCCAGTGATATTTTTCTATTCAGAATTGTATTCAATCAATAAAGAAATAAACGAATTGAAACTTCGGCTTGATTATTTGTTAGTAAATTCATCAAGTAAAACAGTTTATAGAAAAAGGAAATTTATCAATCGTGATCATCCATCTCTTGTTGATGTCGGGACTTGTAATGTAAGTAAGTTCCCAAGTGGATCTTATACGCTTGTCCAAATTTTATCTGACAGTATTAAGAATATTTCTTATCTAACGTCAAAGAAAGTTTATATTTTTAATCCTGGTGTTATTGACTCAAGTTCCTTAGTAAAAACAGATGGTTCTCAGCTCGCTACAGAATTTGGAGCAATGTCTGAAGAAGAATTAAATGAAATTTATGAACAGTCGAGCTATATTTCTGTTTCTGACGAAAATAAGCAATGGGAGCGGTTGACTAATGCTGAAGGCAAGAAAAAGTTTTTAGTCGCATTCTGGAGCAATAGGATTTTTAATCCGGAATTCCCCGAAATTGATTTTAAGAACGAATACTTTAATCGCGTGAAGCAGGCGAATGAGCGGTTTACTACAATTCAAAAAGTTGGCTGGAAAACAGACAGAGGAAGGGTATTTATTACATATGGAGAACCTTCTGAAATTGAACGCTTCCCCAACGAGGTGGATAAAAAACCATACGAAATATGGTATTACAACCAGATTGAGGGGGGTGTGCAGTTTGTTTTTGCTGATCTCTCAGGTTTTTCGGATTATTTACTTTTACATTCAACCAAAAGAGGTGAATTGCGTGATGACGACTGGGCACAAAGAATTTTTGTGCATTAACTACTTGGTTCCCTGAATTCAATATCTCAATTCTTGAGGTGAAATAAAATCAATTGCAATCTATTTTCATTATTCTAATTTTGCAATTATACTTTTATCAATTAGAATACTTTGAAAACGAAACTCGAATACTTGTTATTAATTTCTTTCCAAAAATTCTTTGGTCTAATTGGACTTCAGAAAGCCAGAAAATTTAGTTTAGTTGTTGCTTTTGTCTTTTACTATTTAATCCCTATCCGAAAAACAACAGTCCTTAAAAACCTTCGTCTTGCATTTCCAAAATGGGACGAGAATAAGATAAAAAAAACAGCTTGGGAAAATTATAAGAGTATTGCAGTAACATTTATTGAAATTTTATCTTTAGAAAACTTATCAACAGCTGAATTAATTAATGCTGTCAACTGCCCGAATAAAAATTTAATAATTGACAAGTTCAATGAAGGAAAAGGGGTGATCCTACTTTCTGCGCATTTTGGGAATTGGGAATTCGTTGCACTTTCTGTCTCCCTACAAATTGGAATTCCATTCTCAGTAATCATTAAACCCCAAAGCAACAAGTTTGTTTCGGACAGAATGAACAAGTATCGCACAAAATGGGGAAATAAAATTGTACCTCTTGGAATATCAGTAAGAACTACTTATCAAGAGTTAAAGTCAAAAAACATCATCGCGATGGTTGCGGATCAAAGGGGACCGGCGGGTGGAATGAGAGTTAATCTTTTTGGAATACCATCGGCTGCTTACGATGGACCAGCAACTCTTGCAGTCAAAACAGGAGCTCCGATGATTTACGGCATTAGCATTCGGCAGGCAGATTACTCATATTTGCTTGTATTAGAAGAAGTGGATATGAGCAATTTGCCTTCGAATGATGAGGAAAAAATTAAAGAAATTACTCAAAGACACACTTCGATACTAGAGCGAGTCATCAGACAGCATCCGGAGCAATGGTTTTGGATGCACAATAGGTGGAAGTATTAAATGTCAGTTCAAAGAATTCTTGTAATTCAAACAGCCTTTATTGGCGATGCCATTCTGACTTTGCCAATGATACAATTTCTTTCTAACAAATTTAATAATTGTAGTGTTGATGTTTTGGCTATTCCATCTACGGCAGAGTTGTTTTATTCTTCACCATTCGTTAACAAAGTATTCGTAATTGATAAGAAGAATGAACACAAATCATTTTGGTCCGTCATTAAAATCGCAAAAATAATTTCTACCAATAATTATACAAAAATATACTCCCCCCATAGATCATTCAGAACCGCATTGATTGTTTTGTTTTCTAAAGTGAAAGAAACAATTGGATTTTCAAACTCGAGCTTTACACACGTTTATGAGAATGTAATTGAATATAGATACGATTTTCATGAAGTTAGGCGAAACCTTGAACTTGCAGGAAACAAAACAAATGACACAGATTGGAAAATACTGCCGATAATTACTCCCAAGGATGAGGTAAGAAAAAAAGTTGAGGAAGTGCTTTCGATAAAAAAAATAAATAACTTTGTGGCAATTGCACCAGGAAGTATCTGGGCGACGAAAAGATATCCTGAAGAATATTTCAAAAAAATAATTGATTACTTAATTAATTTAAATGAGACTGTTCTTCTTCTCGGCAGCCAAGAAGATTTTAATATGTGCAATTCAATTTCAAATAACAGTGACAAAGTGATTAACATGGCTGGAGAGCTAAGTTTAATTGAGTCAATAGAACTTTTAAAAAAAGCAAAATTATTAATCTGTAATGACAGCGCTCCTACACATCTTGGTATGTGTGCTGATATTCCGGTATTGACTATTTATTGTTCTACCGTACCCGACTTTGGATTTTACCCATATAATAATAAAAGCCAATCTATTGGAATTAATAATTTAAGTTGCAAACCATGCGGAATTCATGGGCATCCCATTTGTCCGCTTGGTCATTTCAATTGCGGTAATAATTTGCTTCCGGAAAATATACTACCAATTATTAATAAAATTCTTACTAATGAAAGCTGAAATTATTTACATAGACAAAAACCCCGCTGATGCAGTGTTATTAGCAAAAAAAATATACCTTGAGGGTGGGGTTTTTGTTTATCCCACTGATACAATATACGGTTTCGGCGCTAATCCATTAAACGATGAAGCCATTCAAAGAATAAACGTGATAAAAGGTAGGGAGAAATGGAAACGTTATATTCTGTTAATCAATAGCATTGATGATCTGAAAAGATATGTGGAATTAAGTTCAGAAAAACATTTTGATTATTTACTTTCAATTTGGCCTAATCCTGTATCAGTTGTACTAAAACTAAATAATGAAATGAAAAAATTATTTAAATCGGAGACAAGTGCCTTCAGAATTCCCAATCACAGATTTTGCAACCAGTTTCTAAATGAATTAAAAATGCCTCTAATTTCAACGAGCGTAAATAGAACGGAAGAAGAACCTTTAAACGATGTATCGTTGATAACAGAAATATTCGGAAATGAGGTTGACGCCATTTTTTATAATAAGAAAAAATCATTTTTTCAGGCTTCAACACTGATTGATTTAACGGGGGATGAACCGGTTCTAATTCGCGAAGGCAAAATTAAATTCAATGATTTAATGAAAAAATTCATTTGACCATTTTAGATGAGTAAAAAGAAAAGACACGAAATCCCTAAATCAGAAGTAAAAGTTGTTAAGAATAAAACCATAGATAATCAAGAGCGAATAATTGTTATATCAATTCTTATCTTAGGTTTTATTCTGCGACTTGTTTATGTTTTTGACACCATAAGCTCGCCTTTTTATTTGAATCTATTTTCAGATTCTAAAATATATTTTGATTGGGCAAAACAAATTGCAACTTCAGGAAATTGGCTTGGTGATTCAGTTTTCTTCATGTCACCGGGGTACCCATATTTTCTTTCAGCAATTTTCATTTTTTTGGGTCCATCAATATTAGCGATTAGAATTATTCAAGTTCTAATCAGTACAATCACAATTTTTTTTATCTATCTTTCGGCAAAAAATTTATTCGGTAGAAATTCAGGATACTTTGCTGCAGGCCTTACTTCTATATTTAGTTTGTTTATTTTTTATTCCGGCACTATACTCGGGGAAACAGTTCAGATTCTTTTAATCTCATATTTGTGCGTTCTTTTGAGTAAAAATAAAATAGAAGGCAAAACAAAACATTGGTTCAAGGTAGGGTTGACCTTGAGTGTTGCTGCACTATTCAGAGCAAACATCCTCATTTTTGCAATTGTTATTCTTGTATTTATGATCTTTAAATCTTTACGAAAGGAAATAGAGATCAAAACAGTAAGAACTATTATGTTAAGTTTTTTTGCCGGCTTGATAATCCCGTTGGTGATTGTTACATCTCGAAATTACTTTGTTGGCGGCGATTTTGTGGCCATTAGTTCTAACGGCGGAATAAATTTTTTTATTGGAAATAATGAAAGTTCCCCCGGGGTTTATTTGACCCCAAAAGGATTTGATCTTTACAAAGATATGTCGGGTGAAAAATTTGCCGAAAAAATAACAGGGCGAAACCTAAACTCTGCAGAAGTATCTAACTATTGGTTTAGTAGGGGAAGGGATTATATTTTTTCACATCCTGCTGATGCCTTAATTTTGTTTGGTAAAAAAATATTACTGTTTTTCGATGATGATGAAAATCCCCAATCATCGACTACTGACATAAATTTTTTCAGAGAAAATTATTCTATTCTTTTAAAACTGCCTTTCCCAGGATTTTTATTTATTCTGTTATTGGCAGCTATAGGCGTATACTTTTCATGGAAAAATAAAAAGCCTGTTCAGTTTCTTATTCTACTTTTGTTAAGCCTAATTTTATCAACCGCAATATTCTTTGTTATTGGAAGATTTAGGTTAGTCGCAGTGCCTATTCTAATAATCTTTGCAGGTTTTGGAATTAGTGAGTTAATAAATATAATTAAAGCAAAAAGATTTTTAGAGTTAACCAAACCGATAATTATTCTGTTATTAATTATTGCAGTTCAATTTATTATCCCTAAATTTAATTATTCTAACTATGAAGCATGGTCAAACCTTGCAGATGTATATTTTCAGAATAAAGAATTCGATGAGGCTTTAATAAACGCGCAGAAATCATTAGCTCTTAAAAAAACTGATTTTGGTTTTGTACTTCTTGCAAATACTTATGCTGCAAAAGGGAACAACCAAGCAGCAGCAGAGAATTATAAGAATGCGATCAGGTTAAATCCTGAATCTCCTTTAGCATATTTTAACTTTGGATTATTTTTTACACAGCAGGGTAACTTTGATGATGCCTTAGTAAATTATAACCTGGCAACTAAATTTGATCCGACATTTGCCGAAGCATATCGTAACATGGCGATTATCTATTATATGACTGAAAATTATGAACAATCCCTGAAATTCTTTGAAAAATATTTATCATTAATTTCTGACGAACAGATTAAAACAACGGTTCTTCAGGATATTAGCGAAATTAAAAAACGACTAATCGAGCAGAAATAATATATGAATAGGTGCGCGTAATGAAATTAATAACTCAAGTCAAATCCTCTATGATTAGAATAATGGGCTACATCGTGTTGTTGGTCCCTGATAGTTCAAGTACATCAGCGAAATCATTCAAGTTTTCGATCAGAACAATTTTTCCTTTAATGTTAGTCTACACACTTTTTTCAGCTCTCCTAGGTTTCTTCATAATTAATCTAACTCCATTAAACAATTTTCTTAATTATTCTAAAAGTAGAACAAATTCTGAATCTTCAAATATTCAAGAGATGAATTCTAAAATAATTTTTCTCACTCAGGAGTTGAGCAAGTTAAAATCATCAAACGAGAAATTGCGCTACGCAATCTTCCTTGGTGATTCATCCTTAGTTGATTCTATTAAATCAGATATGGAAGAAAAAAAACAAAAAGATAAAAATCGGTTTGGCGGAAATATTTATTACATTGTAAAGGAAATTTTCTTTACGAAAATCTTTAGTCAAGAGTCAAGAAGTTTCATCAAACCCGCTGATGGTTTTATTAGCCGGGGATTTTTATCATCAAAGGGTCATGTGGGAATCGATTTTGTGTTGAAAGAAGGTACAGAAATTTTTGCCTCTGCTAATGGTTATGTTATTTATTCTAACTTCAATATTGAAGATGGGAATATGATTATTATTGCACACAGAGATGGTTATATAACAATCTATAAACACTGCAGCATGCTGCTTAAAAAAGAAAGAGATAATGTGATTCAAGGTGAATTAATCGCACTAAGCGGTAATACCGGTAAAATAACAACCGGTCCACATTTACATTTCGAAATTTGGAAAGATGGAATCCCGCTGGATCCATCGAAAATATTATTAAATTTATAATGGAGTAAGAATGAAAATCAGAAACTCTTCAGAAGTGTCCGACGATATTTCTATAATAAGTCGAGGTGTCGTAATAGAAGGTAAAATCAGTAGTGATGGAAATATTCGAATTGAAGGAATTGTTCGGGGGGATTTAATAGCCAAAGGCAACGTTTCCATTGGTGAAAGCGGTGAGATTTTCGGAAATATTAAAGGAGAAGTAATTAATATTGGTGGAAAAGTAAATGGCTCTGTTAATGCAAATGAAAAATTACTTTTGGAATCCAATGCACAATTAAAAGGAGATATTGTAACGAAGCTTTTGATTATAGAATCAGGTGCTAAGTTTGATGGTAAGAGTTCGATGGCAGAGGTAAATACAGACACCTCTGCGATCAATTAATCCTCAAAATGAAAAAAAATAAATTTATTGATCCAGAAAATCTTGGAAAAGTTTATCGTGAAGTCGGACCCTATCTCGGATTGGGTTTACAGCTTGCAGTAACGGTTGCAATATTAACATTTGCTGGAATCTGGATGGATGGAGAGTTTGAATCAAGCCCAATTTTCACTATCATTTTTGCTTGCCTCGGAATTTTTGCCGGGCTTTATAATTTTATCAAAAGCGTATTAACTCCCCCTAAATGAAGAAAAATTTTCTATGGTTCTTGATTGGTTCCTTTTTCCTATTAGTCCCGTTTAGTTTATACATACTGTGTAATTATAAAATTATTGACGAGTCAATCTTTAAGAGTATCATTTATTCATATTTGATTATGTCATTAGGGTTCGGATTGGGAGTTTTAGTGTATGTTATCGGAATAAAAAAGTCAAATCCGATCTTTCTTGCTTTAGTCTGGGGGGGAATGTTTTTTAGACTAATTCTCTTAACTGTAATGACATTTCTAACGCTTAAATTCTTGGAAATAAATCAGAATACCTTTATATTTTCATCCTTCATTTTTTACATTTTGTATTTAATTTTTGAAGTAATTTATCTGAATCAAAGAAAAAATAAATAATATGAACTTTCCTGACAGCCTTGCCGTAGCCGATACGTTAGAAAAGGCAACTAAAAATGACAGTGGGTGGATTCTTCATCATATTATGGATGGAAGAATTCTTGATTTTGAGCCATTTGGAGAAGTACATATCCCTCAGTTTCCTTTGCTTTTCGGATTGGACATAACACCAACAAAGCACGTGATTTTTATGTGGTTATCGGCAATTCTTGTACTCATCACATTTGCTCTTGTTGCATCGAAATATAGAAAATCTTTAATCCCTAAGGGGTTTGTAAATTTTTTTGAAGTTTTAATTGTTTTTGTAAAAGATGAAATTGCGAAACCTACTATCGGGAAAGGATTCGAGAAATTCCTGCCTTATTTGTTAACTGTATTTTTCTTTATCCTATTTGGAAATTTTCTGGGATTGCTGCCATTCTCCGCCACATTTACGGCAAATATTGCAGTTACAGCCTCGCTTGCAATCTTCACATTTTTTGTTACCCAGGCAGGTGGAATTATGCAGAACGGATTTCTTGGGTATTTCAAAGGCTTAGTTCCGCATGGTATTCCAACAGCACTTTTGCCCTTAATGATTGTTGTAGAATTTCTGGGATTGCTGACAAAACCTTTTGCTTTGGCTATTCGTCTTTTTGCTAATATGATGGCGGGGCATACAGTAATTTTAGCTTTATTAGGCTTAATATTTTTTATGGGGACATATTTTATTGCGCCGGTTTCAATCGGCTTTGCACTTTTTATTTATTTATTGGAAATTTTAGTTGCCTTAATTCAGGCTTATATTTTTACAATGCTGTCCGGGTTATTTATCGGGATGGCAGTACATCAGGAACATTAATAAAACATAAACATAAAATAAAGGAGTAATAAATGGATTTAGCTTGGTTAGCAGCCGGTATCGGTGCAGGTTTAACAGTAATTGGCGGCGGGCTTGGAATTGGCAAACTTGCAAGCTCTGCAATGGAAGCAAGTGGAAGACAACCTGAAGCTGCAGGTGCAATCAGAACCTCAATGATTATCGCTGCTGCACTTATCGAAGGTATATCTTTCTTCGGTCTTGTTATCTGTATTCTTTTAGCGCTTAAAGCTTGATCAGCTTTTCGAATTGTGCATTGTTAATTATTTAAGGAAGACAAGATGCATTCAAATTTACTAGTCGGAGTACTTGCTTCTGAAAGCAATGGTACTCTACTTGACGTAAATCCAGGATTAATATTCTGGACTTTTCTTACATTCATTGTGCTATTGCTTATTCTGAGAAAAGTAGCATGGAAGCCTATCCTTACCGCACTTGATCAGCGTGAAAAGACCATTCAGGAATCTTTATCTAAAGCTGAAAAAGCCAAAGAAGAGGCTCAAAAAATTCTTGATCAGAATCAGGATAGTTTGGCTAAAGCAGAAGATGAAGCTCGCAAGATCATTGAGCAAAGTCGTTCTTATGCTGAAAAACTGAAAGATCAAATTTTGGCAGACGGAAAACTACAATCGCAAAAACTTATTAGCGAAGCTTCTGCAGAGATTGAAAGAAAAAATCAGGCTGCCTTCGAGCGATTGAAGAGCGAGGTTGTAGATATTGCTATCAGCGCTGCAGGCAAATTACTGGATGAGAAACTTGATAAAGAAACTCATGCAAAAGTTGTAAATAAATTTATCAATGAAATTGTTAAAAATTAATCAATGGCTGACGTAAAAGTTTCTCTCAGATATGCTAATTCGTTTCTTCGATCTTCATTAGATAAAAATAACTTGCCTGAAACGATTGATGATGTAAATTTCATTATTAGCACCCTCAATAGTAATGCACGGCTAAGAAGAGTTTTAGAAAGCCCGGTCGTAAAATCGAACATTAAAGTTACTATCGTTAGTGAGATATTTAAAAGTAAAATAAGCAAAGGCTCATTCGAATTTATTGAGTTTGTTATTAATAAGAACCGAGTGAATCTTTTGTTTAGTATTCTTACAAAATTCATAGAATTATGTAATGATTATAATGGCATAGTTTCGGTAAATATTAAATCTGCAACTGAATTAAGTCCTGAGCAGAAAGTGCAGATTGAGAAAAAAGTACACCAAATAACTAATAAGATTGTTCGAGCAAACTATTCTACCGATGCCACTATAATCGGAGGGTTTATTGCAAGAATAAAAGATACTGTTTATGATGCTTCATTAAAGCATCAACTCGAATTAATGCGCAAAGAGTTTTTGCGTTATGGTTCATCATTAAACTAAAAGAAATTTAAAAGGAAAGTATAATGGCTGAAGTCAGACCAGATGAAATTTCTGCAATACTTAGAAAGCAGCTTTCAGGATTTGAAAGCGAAGTTGATGTTTACGATGTCGGAACCGTTCTTCAAGTTGGAGATGGTATCGCAAGAGTTTATGGGCTTTCGAAAGTAATGGCAAGTGAACTTGTGGAATTCCCGAATGATGTTTTTGGGATGGTGTTAAACCTTGATGAAGACAGCGTTGGTTGTGTGCTATTTGGTGATACAACACTTGTTAAAGAAGGCGATACTGTAAAAAGAACTAAGCGTGTAACTTCTTTACCCGTTGGTGATGAAATGCTTGGCAGAGTTATAAATCCACTTGGTTTTCCAATTGATGGAAAGGGTCCGATTAATACAGCTAAATTTTTACCCATTGAAAGAAAAGCATTAGGTGTCATTCAACGGCAGCCAGTTAAAGAACCGCTTCAAACTGGAATTGCCGCTATTGATGCTATGATTCCAATAGGACGGGGGCAGAGAGAATTAATTATCGGCGATAGACAAACAGGTAAAACAGCAGTAGCTGTTGATGCTATAATAAATCAGAAATTTACTCATACCGAAGAAGCAAAAAAGAACGGGATAAACCCTGTCTATTGTGTGTATGTAGCTATCGGACAAAAAAGTTCAACAATTGCTCAGGTAGTTGCTAAACTGCATGAACAAGGCGCAATGGATTATACAACTGTTATTGCTGCTTCTGCTTCTGAACCGGCTCCACTTCAGTTTATTGCTCCTTATTCTGGTGCCACCCTCGGTGAATATTTTAGGGATAATGGAAAACATGCTTTGGTAATTTATGACGATCTTTCAAAACAAGCTGCTTCCTACCGTGAATTATCTCTGCTTTTGAGAAGACCTCCTGGAAGAGAAGCTTATCCAGGCGATGTTTTTTATTTACACTCAAGGTTGTTGGAGAGAGCATCAAAATTAAGCGATGATTTGGGTGGAGGTAGTTTAACTGCTCTTCCTATTATTGAAACTCAACAAGGTGACGTTTCGGCTTACATTCCTACAAACGTTATCTCAATCACCGATGGTCAGATATATCTTGAGTCTAATTTATTCAATGCCGGTGTACGACCTGCTATTAACGTGGGTATTTCAGTTTCTCGTGTTGGCGGTAATGCACAAATCAAAGCAATGAAAAAAGTTGCGGGTTCATTAAAACTTGACCTCGCTCAATATCGGGAACTCGAAGCTTTCGCAAAATTTGGATCAGATCTGGATAAATCTACTCAACGTACACTTGCCAAAGGTGCACGCCTAGTTGAATTATTAAAGCAAGGTCAGTATGCACCCGTACCTGTTGAAAAACAAGTTCTTAGCATATTTGCTGGCACGAATGGCTATCTTGATACTATTGCCATTCATGATGTAAAAAGATTTGAAAAAGAATTTATAGAATTTGTCGAAGTCAAATACAATTCAATTTTTGAATCGATTAGAAAAGATAAAGATCTTAGTGCTTCAACAACTGATATGATTAAAAAAGCTGCCGAAGAATTTTTAACAGTCTTCAAAAAAACTGCTTAATAGTAAATGGCTACATTACGCGATATAAAACAAAGAATCAAAGGTGTCCTGAACACTCAACAGATCACCAAAGCAATGAAAATGGTGGCCGCAGCCAAGTTGCGGCGGGCACAGGAGGGGGTAATAAATGCACGTCCTTATGCCAAAAAGATTAATGATACACTTTCACATTTGCTTAGTTCAGAATCATCTATTTCCAATCCTTTTTTAATTGAGCGCGAAGTTAAGAAAGTATGTGTTGTTGTTGTTACTGCAGATCGTGGTTTATGTGGTGCATTCAACGCAAATATTTTAAAGGAGTCTGCACATTATATTCAGGAACACCTGCTTCCGCAAAATCTAATTCCAATTATTTATAATATTGGGAAAAAGGGATTTGATTTTTATAAGAATTCTGATTATAAAAAAAGTGGTAACAATGTTGGACTGTTTTCATCATTACGTTATGACTCGTCGCTTACCATTTATAATGATTTGATTGAAGGATATTTGTCGGGCGAGTATGATAGAATTGTAATTATTTATAATGAGTTCAAATCGATTATTCAGCAGAAAGTCGTTATTGAACAGTTTCTCCCGATTCCTTTGAATGTCGAGAGAGAAAACAAAGCGACCAAATCAAACTACATTTACGAGCCAAATCAGCTTTCTGTTTTTGAATACCTTTTGCCAAAGCATTTAAAAGCGCAAATATGGCGTGTGTTGCTCGAATCGAATGCTTCTGAATTTGGAGCCCGAATGACTGCAATGGATAATGCAACCACTAATGCAACAGAATTGATTAGAACTCTACGCTTGAAATTTAATAGGGAAAGACAGGCAGCCATTACTAAAGAAATTTTAGAAATTGTTACCGGAGCAAATGCACTCAAGGCTGGTGGCTAATCTGACTCTATTTTTGATACGACTGGTTAAAGATTGATATATTATGTTTGATGAATTAACAACAAAATTAGAGAATGCGCTAAAGAAAATTAGAGGGCAGGGTAAGCTCACAGAGAAAAATATTTCGGATTCACTTCGGGAAATAAGAAGAATTCTTCTTGACGCAGATGTGAATTATTCTGTTGCTAAAGAATTTATTGAAAAAGTTTCTCAAAAAGCTCTCGGGCAAGAAGTTATTACTTCGATCACTCCCGGACAATTAATTACAAAAATAATTTTTGATGAACTTGTTATTCTTTTGGGAAGTTCACAAACCGAGATCGCTTTAAACCCCAGTGGCATTACTAAAATAATGGTCGTCGGGTTACAAGGATCCGGCAAGACTACTTTTTGTGGAAAACTTGCAAAAAAGCTGCTCAGTAATAAACGAAAAGTTTTACTGGTTGCGGCTGATATTTATAGACCAGCAGCAATAGACCAATTAAATATGCTTGGCAAGCAGCTTGATGTTCCCGTATTTTCATTACCGGCTGAGAATCCAAAGAAAATAGCCGAAGAATCTATTCTTTTTGCTCAGAAAAATAATTATAACACAATTATTCTTGATACCGCTGGCAGACTTCATATTGATGAAGAAATGATGAATGAAGTCGCAGATATTAAATCAATGATTAATCCTAATGAAATTCTCTTTGTAGTTGATTCGATGAGCGGACAGGATGCTGTTAATTCAGCAAAAGCATTCAACGAAAAAGTCAATTATGATGGGATAGTTCTTACAAAACTTGATGGCGATGCAAGAGGGGGTGCAGCTCTTTCCATTCGCAGCGTCGTTGGAAAGCCGATTAAGTTTATCAGCAATGGTGAAAAGCTTGATGCACTCGAAGTTTTTTATCCCGAAAGATTAGCCTCTCGAATTCTTGGTAAAGGAGATGTAATTTCCTTAGTTGAAAAAGCACAGCAAAATTTTGAGGACTTTGAAACTGATAAACTTGAGGAAAAACTTCGCAAAAATAAATTTGATTTTGAAGATTTTCTTAAGCAAATTAAAGTCATTAAGAAAATGGGTTCTCTATCTTCCTTAATTGGAATGATTCCGGGGATGGGCGCACAAATAAAAAATGCCCAGATTGACGATAAAGCATTAGTTAAAGTTGAAGCGGTCATCAATTCAATGACTAAAAAAGAAAGAACGAACCCCAAAGTCCTAAATGGAAGTAGAAGAAAGCGGATTGCTCGAGGAAGTGGTACTTCGATTCAGGATGTTAATAGATTGATAAAACAATTTGAAGATATGCAAAGGATGATGGGACAGATGGCGAGAAAAGGATTTTCGCCTCAAGCAATGAAAAATTTTAAATTCAATTGATAATATACTAATTCGGAGGTTACTAAATTTGGCAGTTAAACTGAGACTAAGACGTATGGGCAAGAAAAAACAGCCTATGTACAAAGTAGTTGCCGCAGATTCAAGATCACCCAGAGATGGAAAATTTTTAGAATCTGTCGGCTCCTATAATCCTTTAACAAATCCTCATACAGTTGAGTTGCTTGAAGATAGGATCTTTTACTGGTTGAATGTTGGTGCACAACCAACCGATACTGTAAGAAGTCTTCTTAGGCAAAAGGGAATCCTTATGAAACGTGAACTTGAAAGAAGAGGTTTAGGTGAGGATAAAATTAAAGAAGAATTAGACAATTGGGTTAAATTGCGCGAAGCAAAAAACTCGGTTGTGAAAAAAAGAAAGAAAAATAAAAAGAAAGCTGCAACAGAGGAGAAGTAAAGTTAATCGGCAGTTAGTGTTCGATTGACATGCATTTTTTTTACCTTATTTCAGAAGTTGTGGGCGCTGCTTCTGATTGAAAAACAATTAAATGTTTTTCTTATTAATTGCATCAGCTCCCTGCTTTAATTTTAGGAGGTTCTGTATATGAAAGAATTCATCGAGTTCATCGCGAAATCACTTGTAGATCATCCTGAAAGCGTGATTGTTGATGAGAAAGTGGATGAAGAAAACAGAGTAGTCTTCACTCTCAAAGTGCAGCCCAATGAAGTTGGTAAATTAATTGGTAAGCAAGGCAAAACTGCCATGGCTATCAGAACTCTGTTAACTGCAGTAGCAGCCAAATCCGGAAAGAAAGCTGCATTTGAAATTGATGATAGAAAATAATTCTTATTTAATTGAGTGAGTTTTTTCTTGTCGCCCGTATTTCATCCACAGCGGGGAAAAACGGTTTTGTAAAAATCGAATTGTTTACAGATTATCCTGAACGATTCTACAAGCTTAAAAATATTTTTGTTGATTTTTTTAATGACAAGAAAGAATTAAAAATTCAATCTGTCAAAAAATTAAAAAAATCAATTTTACTTAAATTTGAAAATTTCAATTCCAGCCAAGATGTAAATATCTTAGTCGGTAAAGATTTATTTATTAAAGAGGATGAACTTTTAGTACTGCCGGATAATCAAGCTTATATCCATGATATTGTTGGTAGTACTGTTCTTAAAAATGATATTAAGATTGGGGTGGTGACAGATATAATTATTCTCAAATCGAATAATGTATATGTTATCAAAGAAAATAATGATAATGAATTGCTAATTCCTGCAATTGACGATTATGTGGAAAAATTTGACAGCAGAAATAAAATATTAATACTGAAACCAATAGAAAATATTTACGACGATGATGAGAGTTGATATTATTACTGCCGTTCCCGCTTTACTCGAGAGTCCATTAAACACAAGTATTCTTGGAAGAGCTCAGAATAAAGGTAAGGTCAGTATTAATATTCATAATTTGCGGGACTATGCACATGATAAGCATAAACAAATTGACGATAAACCTTTTGGCGGCGGTCCGGGAATGATTTTAAAACCTGAACCTTTTTTTGAATGTATTGAGAAATTGCAATCTGAACGTAAATATGATCATCTGATTTTTACTACTCCTAAAGGAAAATTATTTGATCAAAAAACAGCTAATAAATTTTCGTTAGCTGAAAATATTTTATTTATAACCGGGCACTACAAAGAAATTGATGATCGGGTAAGAGAACACTTTGCAACCGATGAAATTTCGATTGGCAATTATGTCTTAACCGGAGGTGAATTGCCTGCTCTGGTAATTATTGATGCAGTGATTCGTTTAATTCCCGGTGTTCTTAATGACAGTGAAGCTGCCTTAAATGATTCGTTTCAGGATGGAGTTGATTATATTGAACCTCCGTATTTCACCAGACCTGCAGAATTTAAAGGTTTAAAAGTTCCGGATGTTCTCTTATCCGGAAATGAAAAAGAAATAAAAAAATGGAGAGAAGAACAGTCAAATCAATTGACTGAAAAATGGAAAACTTTTAATAATTAGTGGAGATAGAAATGGTAGATGTAAATAATGTTTTACCTGAACAAGTAAAAACAGATATGCCGGTTTTTAATCCGGGTGATCATATCAAAGTGCAGGTACGAGTAATCGAAGGTGATAAAGAGCGAATTCAATCTTTTGAAGGCGATGTAATCGGGATCCGGGGCAGTGGTATGAGTAAAACCTTTACTGTTAGAAAAATTTCGAGCGGTGTTGGTGTGGAAAGAATTTTCCCCTTTCACTCTCCTAAAATTGCAAAGGTAGAGGTAATTAAATTAGGCAACGTTAGAAGAGCAAAACTTTTCTACCTGCGCGATCTTTCTGGTAAAGCTGCCAGAATAAAAGGAAAGAAAATCTGATAAAATTTACAGCCGCCGACAAGCGGCTTTTTTATTTTAATGAAAATTGTTTTACCGGATAATTTTATTTTTCACTTATTCTCTGATTCGCTACCGGCGAATATCAGACAACAGGTAATATTCAAACCAGCATCCTTGATCTCTCCTGTGATAAGCGAAACAAATGAAACTGTAGGATTTATCCCAACGACTGATATAATATTTCATAAAGATTTTTTGGTTTCGTCAAAATTTGGTGTCGCTTTCGAAGGGCAATTATCAGCCACTTATTTGTACTTCAAATCTGAAAGCAAAAAAATAAGTGATCTAATTCTTTCCGGGGATGTTTCATCATTTGAGCCGATAATCGCTAAAATTTTATTTAAAGAATTGTATGACATCGAGATTGAGATTCGTATCGAACAATATCCCGAGTTGATTAAGAATGAAAATTCTATTATTAGTGGAGATTATAATTTTTCAACGGGATTATTTAAAAAAGGTATTAGTCTTGCTGAAGAAATGACTGATTTTCTATCCCTTCCTTTTGTGAACTTTATTCTCGCCTCTAAAAATGAAATCCTGTTAAATAGTTTTCAGAATTCACTCTTAGGTATTTCAGATGAAATATATTCTTCCGTTGAAGAAGATAAATTACTTTTATCTTTTAATGATGATACAAATGAATTTATTAAATCGAAAATTTCGTCTGTTGTTTTCGAGTTTGATCAGAATGAGATTGATGGCATCAGTCATCTTCTTCTGCTTCCATATTATCATGGAATAATTAATGAAATACTAGATGTGAAGTATGTATGAAAATAAAATGCCGTTAAAAAATATTTGTAACAGCGTTACTTATTTTCCTTAACAAAGATCAAAGTTGTCACACCTCGACTTATAAACCTAAATCTCTACGTGACTAACACTGATTACATTTACATTTTCACTAATCTTCTTAAGCATATCGGCAGTAGCAGCAGTTTGTAATTTCATTGTACAGCAAGCTGCAATGCCGCCTTCAAAAATTATGTTTTCTATTTCTTCAATGTTAATGAGTCCGCTTCTGATAACATCAAGTACAGTTGCAAGCACACCGGGCTTATCAAAATGTTTAACAACTAATTGAAATTTTGCATCTGTAATTTTTGCACGGTTTACCCAATGATCAATCACTCCACTGTGAACAAAATGCTTAATTATATTTATTGTCTCTTCTGCTACCGCATCCTGAGCTTGTTCTGTAGAAGCACCAATATGATGAGTAACATAAATATTAGGATTGTTTTGAAGTTTGGATGAAACTTCTCCTGATTTTCCTTCAGGCTCACCTTTAAATACATCGCAGGCAAATCGAATATTTTTTTCTTTTATTGCTTCAAGAAGATCATCTTCGACAATTATATCATGACGGGAAGTATTAATAAGATAAGCTCCGTTTTTCATGTAACTGAAAATTTGTTTGTTGAACAATCCTTTTGTTTGAGGCGTAGCAGGGAGGTGAATAGTAACAATATCGCACAAAGGGAGTAGTTGATCCATTTCGCTAAAATCTTTGATTTGTACACCCTCAATTCGAGTGATGTCTTTTCCGTAAACATTCATTTCAAAAGCAAGCGCACGTTTGGCAACTTCCTTCCCAATGTTGCCAACACCGATAAGCCCAAGCGTTTTACCTTTCAACCCTCTACCTTTTGAATATTTGTCTTTATTCCAAACACCTTTATTAAAATCAATAATATTATCAGGAATAGACCGGTCTAGCGAAATCATTAATCCTATAGTAAGTTCTGCAACTGCAACGGCATTCATTCCGGGGCAGTTAGTTACGTAAATGCCTTTCTTATTTGCAGCGGCAATATTTATGTTATTAACTCCTGAGCCAGCACGAATTATAAGATTAAGTTTTTTACTGTTGTTGATTGTTTCCTCATTTACTATTGTTGATCGGACGATGACAATGTCAACATCCTTTGCTGCCTCCGGAAGATCTTTTTCTCCAAGCTTTGGATTATAGATTACTTCAAGATCAAGATCCTTCATTTGCTGGATATATTTATCCGGAAATTTATCTGCCACTAATACTTTCAGTTTCATTTTGACCTCTTTGAATAATTTTATTATAGTTATGCTGAACTTGTTTCAGCATCGTTATTATTGATTATTTTATTCCGAACCTAATTCGGAATAACCAAACGCTATTTTCTACATCCTTCTGTGGCTATGCTGCCTTTTTACTTTAGCATTGGTATCTTAACATTCAACTTTTTAGCATTCTCAATTGCCTGTTGATAGCCTGCATCTGCGTGACGCATAATGCCCATCCCCGGATCGTAAGTAAGAACTCTTTCCAATCGAGCTTCTGCTTCTTTTGTTCCATCAGCAACTACAACCATTCCTGCGTGAATTGATTTACCAATTCCAACTCCACCACCATGATGAACTGAAACCCAACTAGCCCCTCCAATGGCATTCAATAAAGCATTAAGTATTGGCCAATCTGCTATCGCATCACTGCCGTCAATCATACCTTCAGTTTCACGATTTGGAGATGCAACAGAACCGCAATCAAGATGGTCTCGTCCAATTACAATTGGCGCTTTAACCTTTCCATCAGCAACAAGTTGATTAAATATTTTTCCCATCTTCGCACGCTCCCCGTAACCAAGCCAGCAGATACGTGCCGGTAATCCCTGGAAGTGAACTTTCTTTTGAGCCATATCAATCCAATTGATAAGCTGTTTGTTTTTCGGAAATGCATCTCGTATTGCTTGATCAGTTGCATAAATATCATTTGGGTCGCCGCTAAGTGCAGCCCATCTAAATGGACCTTTACCATCACAGAAAAGCGGGCGAATGAATTCGGGAACAAATCCGGGAATATCAAAGGCATTTGTTAGTCCACTTTCTTTTGCTTCGCCGCGAATATTATTTCCATAGTCAAAAACAATTGATCCGCGTTTTTGAAATTCAAGCATTGCTTCAACATGCTTAACAACAGTTTTGCGCGAGAGTGAAATATATTTTTCAGGATTTGATTTTCTTAATTCAAGTGCTTCTTCAAAACTAATTCCCATTGGAACGTATCCATTTAACATATCGTGAGCAGATGTTTGATCAGTAACGATATCAGGAATAATTCCACGCTTTAAAATTTCGTGATGAACTTCCCCGGCATTGCCAACTAATCCAACAGAGATAGCTTTGCCAGTTGATTTAGCATCAAGAACAATTTTTAATGCTTCATCAAGATTATCCGTAATTACATCGATGTAACCGGTATCAATTCTTTTTTGGATCCTTGAACGATCAACATCAACACCAAGGAATGCTGCCCCATTAAAAGTAGCGGCAAGCGGTTGAGCCCCTCCCATTCCGCCTAACCCGGCAGTCAAAATGAATCTGCCATTAAGTGTTCCGCTGAAATATTTTTTTGCTGCTTCGGCAAAAGTTTCATAAGTGCCTTGTAGAATTCCTTGAGTGCCGATGTAAATCCAACTTCCCGCGGTCATCTGTCCATACATTGTCAATCCAAGCTGCTCGAGTCTTCGGAACTCATCCCATCTTGCCCAGTCGGGAACAAGCATTGAGTTTGAAATTATTACTCGAGGCGCATTTGTATGTGTTTTGAAAATCCCAACAGGTTTGCCTGACTGAACTAAAAGAGTTTCATCGTTTTCTAAATTCTGAAGCGAACTAATTATGGCTTCATAAGCTTCCCAATTTCGGGCAGCTTTCCCTCTCCCTCCGTAAACAATTAATTCTGCTGGATTTTCTGCAACATCGGGATGAAGATTGTTCATCAACATACGCATTGCAGCTTCTTGTATCCAGCCTTTGCAACTAATTTTAGTTCCGGTCGGAGCTATTATATTCTTATGATCTGTTAACATTCTTAATCCTTAAAATGCTTTTCTAATAAATTGTCATATTGATTATAGAGGGATTTGTACAGCCATTTTTTCAGAAACCAGCTTTTATTCATTTCTTTTTTTATAAAAGAAATGTTCTGCTCTAATTGATGAACCAATCTTATTTTTTCATCTTTAGTTAGTTTTACAACATCGCTGTTAGTGTTCAGTTTTTCGAGAATTGATTTGAAAGCACGTGACTCTGCAAAAAATTTAGAATCACCTTCAACTTGTTTTAATACTTGTTTGCAAAATGTTGTAACAAGTTTTTTTTCATTTTTCTCAAATTCAAAATTATAATTAGTGAAAAGTTTTTTCATGATTTCCTGAATTATTATTTAATGATAGCAGTTGTTCTCTGACTTTTTGATAGCCGGGTTTGATCACATCATAGATGTAATGCAGTCTTTCTTTATATGGAATGAAAGCCGATTTCATTGCGTTGATTGTTATTTTTTCAATGTCATCAAATTTTAAATAAAAATAATTTACAGCAGTTAAAAATTCTTTTGTCATGGTTGTGTCGCTCATCAGCCTATCATCGGTATTAATTGTAACCCGGAATTTTTCTCTATACAACACTCCGAATGGATGATTTTCAATTTTATCAACAGCGCCTGTATGAACATTTGATAGGAGGCAGATCTCTAATGGAATTCTTTTATCCAAAACATAATGTGCAAGTTCACCGAAACTAATAACATTACCTTCGGAATCTAAAACAATATCTTCGAGCAATCGAGTTGCATGTCCTATTCTATGTGCGCCGCACCATTGAATAGCCTGCCAAATAGAATCTTTACCGAATGCTTCACCGGCATGTATTGTAATGTTAAAATTTGCTCTTTGAATATATTGAAAGGCTTCGATATGTTTTTTGGGAGGATAACCTCCTTCTTCACCGGCAAGATCAAATCCAACAACACCCTCCTTTCTGAAATTTACAGCAAGCTCGGCAATATCTATTGTGTCCTTCATATTACGCATACCACAAAGGATTAAACCGTAACCAACGCCAAAATCGTTCTTGCCTTTTTCTAATCCTTCAAGAACAGCCTTAACCGAGTCTTCATAATACAACCCCATTGTTCTGTGATAAACAGGTGCAAATCTTGTTTCTACATATACAACACCATCATTTTTCATGTCCTCCATCATTTCATAAGCAACGCGTGAAAGCCCTTCCTTTGTTTGCATAACCGCTGTAGTGTGTTCAAATCCTTGCAGATATTCAACAAGGTTTCCTTTATTTGCGCCTCGATGAAACCATTCACCAAGTTCAATCGGATTTTTTGTCGGTAATTTTTTGTATTTCAGTTCCTCCGCAAGATCAATAATTGTTTGTGGACGGAGACCACCATCAAGATGATCGTGCAATAAAACTTTAGGGACTGAAAGAATTATCTGTTCTGTAGTCATTTTTCCTGAATTTCTTTTCCAAAAATATTCTTTTACTTATGTAAAAGCAATTTTGTGAGTTGGGGATTTCGGTGTAATTGAAATTTTCTCAATGCTTAATACCCTTCAATGTTTTGTGAAGCCTATTTCCGTTTTTATAATGCTATGCTTGTCAAGAATTTGACACCTTATCACAAACTCATTGATTAAAATTAAGTCGTAAATAAATCAGTTTAATTATGGAGTATAAAATGAAATTTAACAGCACGCAGAAAAAAACATTTGTTATTGGAATAATGATAATTATTGCTGCAATAATGGTCTGGGCTGGCTTTGGCGGAGAAATTTTCACAAAAACTCAGGTTCTTGTTGAGAAGCATGATGAATTGTTCGGTACTACTTACAAAGAATGGAAAGATCAATTTGTGCTCGGTTTAGATTACACCGTTGGATTTAGCGGAGTGGTAACACTGGTTACAGCACTTATTATTTTTTTCAAACGAGATAAAAATAAATCATAGTCATGAATAAAATATTAATTTCAATCAGTTTAGTTGTCCTGGCTATAGCCGGGGTTTTACTGTTATGTGATAATTCTTCAACAACGGCGAGATCGAATCAAAAGATATTGATTCATTTAGTGACTAATATCAAAAAAGAAGACGGCCCGCCTTGTGTTGCTTTCGATGTTGCTCTTGCGAATTTAAAACTTTATGGAGGGGTTGAATTACTTTTTGATGCTGAAGCTGCTTGGAACTTAAAGCTTGATAGTACGGACGGCAAAAATGATTTTGATAGATATGAAGTCCCGATGGATTTAAAAAATCTGGTAAATGAACAATTTCATGACAGCAGCGTTTTGACGTTAAAAAACTTTGGTGAGTTCTTAGAATTATTGCATAAGAATGGAGCTGAAATATCTGTAAATGGAACATGGAACGTTTTAACTGGTGTGGAGAGGTCATTAAAGGGAAAATCACATCTCCCTGACTTTGTTGAACCTCTTGACTTGAAGGAATTAACAGAGCATATAAATGAAAGCGATATTTACTATCATTATTAAAGCATCGACTAGAGCCAATTAGTGAATTGTTTTTTCAACTTCTTACTCTAAAGCGTCTATTTTTATTACCTTCATCCTGAAAACTTTCCCGGTTATATTTTTTAGCAATATTTTTTTATCACATAAGTTAAAATGAAAAAACAATTTTATCTTTGCTATCGCGAAACCCTCAACAGATTGCATTTAAAGAAACATATAGTAATTGCTCTTTTTGTTGGAAGCATGTTGAACTTATTAAATCAGTTTGATGCAGTCTCAAATTTTAATTTTGTTAATCTCAATGTTTTTAGAGCTGTTATTACTTATTTGATTCCATTTACCGTTTCAGTTTACTCTGCAGCCACTATAAATCGAGAGGAACAATAAAATGATTAAAGCAATTATCTTCGATCTTGACGGAACGCTCGTTCAAACAGAAATTGTTAAAGCACA
>DAOLIQ010000051.1:0-24258 GCA_035328465.1 Ignavibacteriaceae bacterium
AATTGATTATGTCTAATATAAAATATTTTGTTCTTTATGACGGGCTGTACTCGATAAGCTTAAAGATAGGCTTCCGGGAATTTCTATTTCAAACATCTGAAAAATTATTTTATAGTCATCAGTCATTCCTATGTAATTTGAAATTTATTTCAGAATCAATAGATTACCGTTTGCACACAAAGACTTTAACATAATTTTATTTTTGTCATTAAGCCCTTCTCTTCTTAAGACTTGTCCCGAACTTTATGCGGGAGAAGGGTGGGGATGAGTTCGAAAGTTAGTCATAATCCCGCCACCCTATAATCTCTCCCCTGGGAAGGAAGGGAGTTATTATCAAGCGACTTCTGAAAAATGGATTTCTAATTTTCCGTCATTCTCGACCCTATTGCATCAGGGTAATCATCAGCCGGAATTCGCTTAGTAATCAATAGATCCCTTTTTGCACAAGAATGACAAATTGTGGCAATGTCATCAGAAGTCTTAAAGAGGTTAATACGGGTCACTCAGTTTCCATGTTTGTGAAATTCTATCTCCAATTCTCTCTGCCATTTTAGCAGTGTGCAAAATTGATATATTTCGAAAAGTTCGTTTTTTTAACGTTTTGAGCCAAAACACCTATTGCTCACCTATTATACACCTATTGCACTCCTATTGTACTGCTATTATACCTCCGTAATAATTCTATATTGTGCCGGTCATTTTGTCACAGACTCAACTTTTTCAGCGAAGTAAAATCATCTTCTTTGTTTCGACAAGTCTGCCTGCCCCGCTTACGGAGTAAACCCGCAGTTGATAGAAGTAAACACCGCTGGGTAATGTAGAATTTACAATGTATAATTTAGAATGAACTCCTGCATCCTGAAATTCATTTACCAAAGTTTCTATTTCTTCTCCAAGTGAATTAAATATTTTCAAACTTACAAATTGCCTGCTGCTTATTGTGTATTGTATATTAGTAGAAGGATTAAATGGATTCGGATAATTCTGCTCAAGCGAAAATTCAGTCGGGTAAACAACAGATTCATTTTCAACATCGGTTAGTGTCTGAAAAGTTCTATAAACACCATTGAATCTTGTGCCTGCATAGAGATAGCCTTCATCATCCATTGTTAGCGAAGTTACATTCGGTAAGGGAATTAGTGAACTTGTTGGTATCCATGTATCTCCATTTTCTTTTGAGTAATAAACTCCCTGTGTGCTTGTGGCAATAAAAACTAAATCATTCGGGTCGATATAAATCGAAGTAATTACCGAATCTAAAAGTCCTGAAGTTAAACTTTGCCAGTTATTTCCATTATCTGTTGAACGGAATATACCCCCACCTGCATTCGATACTGCGAAAATATAATCTTTATGATTGACTGCTATTTTTGTGCAAGTGAAGTCTGGTGAATTAAGGTCAAGTGCAGTCCAGGCTAAGCCGCCGTTAACCAGGCGATAAATTATTCCTGAATTACTTCCGGCGAATATTGTCCCCAAAGAATTTAGCGCTACTGTATAGACAGGATTAGAAAGTGAACCGCTGATTTTATTCCAGCTGCTGCCTGAATCTGAAGAGTAATAAATCTCAGCCCCCGCCCCTGCAATAGCAGTATAAACTTCATTGTGCTTTGTAAAAGCAAAATCATAAGCCGGTTCGATTGGAAGTCCCGCACCAATGGAAATCCACGAATAGCCGTTATCATCAGAACGAAGTTTATCACCGAAGAAACCAATCTCGGCAAAAAGTCCGGCGTAAATATTTTTACTATTACTTAAAGACAGTGTCATACCAATATTGCCTTGCAAGCCATTGTTAATCCATGTCTCACCCTTATTAGAAGTTCTGAAAATTCCATTAAGATTAGTAGCAGCAAAAACTTGTGTGCTGTCTATTGCAAGTACGTTGATAACTTCGGATGATTTCAAGCCTTCGTTGCACTGACTCCATTTATAATTTCCTTCCGAAGCACAAAAAATTCCGTTTAAATTTGTACCGATAAAAACGTTTTGATTTAAATCAGAAATGATTGAATTTACTTCGGACAGGGAATAAGCAGTAGTGATTGGCTGCCAGAATAATCCATTATTAATAGAAAGATAAACTCTGCCATTTTTTAAACCGGCAAAAAGTCCACTGCTATTATCGCTCCAAAGAGTATTTACAAAAAGATCACCCAAACCATTGCTTGCCTCAATCCAGGTCAAGCCATTGTCTGTGGATTTATACACCCCGCTTCCATTACTTGAAACAAAAAGATTATCAAAAGCATTTTTAACAATTGAATTGAGTTCTGTACCTGATAAACCCGATGATAAAAAACTTTCACCATTATCATCGGAATAAAAAACTCCATTTATACCTGTAACACAAATTATTCTTTGCGAGTTATTTATCACTAAAGATTCTATCCAATCAGCAGAAGGTAATCCATTGGATAAGGTATCCCAGCTAACTCCGTCATCTGTGCTTTTGTAAATTGCACTCCAGCCTGCGGCAAAAATATCTCCCGATGAATTTTCTGATAATGAGGTTATACTTAAAAGGGAAATCGAAGTCTGTTCCCAGCTATCACCGGAATCAGTTGATTTATTAACCCCCCCGCCATTAAGTCCTGCAAACACAGTTCCGCTCTGTGCTGTATAAATAGCATTAACATCAAAAGCAGAAAGCCCGGTGCTTGAATTGCTCCAGCTATTTCCTGAATCAGTAGATTTATAAATTCCATTTGAAGCTGTGCCGCAAAGCATTGTCCCTTCCTGTATAACGGAGAAGCATTTTATTGATTCACCGACGGGTCCGGAAGTATGCAGCCAGGTTATTTGCTGTGGAAAAGAAAAGAAGGAATAAAGCAGAAAAAAAGAAAAAAGACAATAATAGAAATAGTTTAATAGTTTCATCGTTTCTCCTCAATATTTAAAAAGAAGATGATTTTATTTTCTATCGTAACTTAAACAGTTATTTAATCAATTTCATTACCAAAAGATTTACAGATAATTAATATTAATAACTCACATTACGCAATGCTCGCCTTGAATATGAATAAGGTGTCATTCCCACGCAAGCGGGGATCCATTTTTTCACTTATTTTAGAGTTGTGGATACCCGCTTTCGCAGGTATGACATTTCTATTTTACAATCCCTGCGTAAAGTGACTTAATAAAATTAAGTGAATTTTAATTTCAATTTCTCTTTAACAATCGCAGGCACAAACTCGCTTACATCGGCTTTTAGGCTCGCAAGGTTTCTGACAATGGATGAATTGAGGTAAGTATATTTCTCGTGCGGCATTAAAAAAATAGTTGCAATATCTTCAGCTAATTTTCTATTCATCAGTGCCATTTGAAATTCATATTCAAAATCACTTACAGCACGCAGACCTCTGATAATACCAGTTGCACCAACGCTGTGGGCATGGTCAACCACCAAACCGTCAAAAGAATCAACCGAAATGTTTTTAAATTCTTTAAGGCTTGATTTCAACATCTCCACTCTTTCAATGGTGCTAAACAATGGTTGTTTGGACTGATTGACTGCAACAGTTACCACCACCCAGTCAAAAAGTTCACTTGCACGTTTGACTATATCAATATGACCGTAAGTAACAGGATCGAATGTGCCGGGGTAAATTACTTTTCTCATTTCCTTACCATTTGATGATAAAAAAAAACTGACTTACCAAAATCTAATAAAAAATATCGGCAAGTCAGTAATTAAAAATAAACGATCGCGATTTTATCTCGCTGTGATTCCAGTGGCGTAGCTTCCGAGGTCAATTATTTTTACCACCTCTTTTAGTTCAGTATCATAAACGCAAAGGAGGGATTGCCTTTCAACTCCGGGAATAGAATAATGGGGGGAGAAATCATTCTCTTCATTCGAACAGGTCATGTAAAGATATTTTCCATCCGTGCTCAAGTCAGCGCCGTACAGATGTTGAAAAGCTGGATTGCCGTATTCGAGGTCTTTAGTCCATGATTCACTGATGGGATCTTTCTTGATAGTTGTAACGATTGGTTCATGGTGAGATACAACGTAAATGGTTAACCCATCATTTGAAATTGCTGCCTGCATTGGATGATCTTGGATATCGATACTCTGAATTATTTGCCGGGTTGAAGTACTGATAATTAAAACTTTACTTGAAGTTCTGCAGCAGGCATATAGATAATTGTCATCAGGTGAAATATAAAGGTGCATCGGTTCATGCTCCAGCAATCCCGAACTTGATAGATTAATATTTTCTACAAATTCGTTTGTGGTTAAATCAACGATGGATATTTTATCCTTGGTCATGTTAGCAACATAAAGAAAATTATCATCGCTGCTGATTGCCATGCCATGCGGAAGTCCTGTTTCAGGAAGAAGAAAAGTTTCCTCAAGTGTCATTGATTCTGTGTTGATGAAATAAATTTCATTATTATTTCCTGTTGCTGTCGCAGATTTAGAAACATAAGCTTTCTTTCCATCCGAAGAGATTTCGATCATTCCGGGCTGCTGTAATCCGTCAACGGTTCCCACAATTGTGTTAGTCGGGATGTCTATCTTCAAAAATTTTCCGGCAGTAATTATCGAAGCATAAAGATAGTTCCCAAACTTTTTAACATTATGCGGCTGATCAATATTAGATGAACTAAAATTTACATCAATAGTTCTTGCAAGTAAATTAGAGGCTGGATCAACAGCTAAAATCTTATCACCGAATTGACTGCATGCATAAATATAATCTGAAGCAGCATAAGGTACATTCCCCTGAAAATCTTTTGCGCCATTTAATATCCAATTCTTTATTAATTCAATTTCAGCATTTGTTAATGGATCCAAAAGGTAGGGCATTCTTAAATCAGCATCTTCAACATGACCGGTGATTAAATTATAAAGCAGGCTTGATGAAGTATCATAAGGAACTACCGGACTGCCGCCGTAAAGACTTTCATCATCGTGAAGTATTTTCGGAGTGTGATGATGGCTCGAATCATCCAAAGGACGATTTACTGAACCATTCAGCATATCATAATAATTTGCGAATGATAATCCATGCTGCGGATTATCGGATGAATGACAGGCAGGTATTGCACATTTTTCAGCAAAGACTTTTGCAACTTCGTAAGTTTCAAATCCATTGTTGGTTGCATCTATCACCGGTCCTAAAGCCTGATTGCTGTCTGAGCACGAAGCAAGTAACACAAGAAAAGAAAAACCAACAATGAATAAATAAATTTGTTTGGAATTCATACACTTCCTATTTAAGATAAATCATTTTAATTGTTTTATTAAAAGTACCTGCGCTTATTTTGGCGACATAAACCCCCGCAGGTAAAACCGAGGCATCAAATCTATACGAATAGTTTCCCGCCGATTTATTTTCATTAATTAATACAGCAACTTTTTGCCCGATAAGATTATAAACAGTAAGGTTTACAAATTCACTTTGTGGAATCGAAAATTTAACATCAGTCGAAGGATTAAAAGGATTAGGGAAATTCTGCTTCAAACTATAAGTCAATTCGGGCGAAACATCATTTACGTCTGTCGGCAGTGTTACAGTTACGAACCAATTTTTTTCTGTAGCATAATATCCGTTTGAAATTCTGATTCGAACTGAATCAACAGCAGGCGGGGGATTAAATAAATTTCGGTATTCATAAAAATTTTGATTGCCGCCGTACACACCATTCTTGAACCATTGGTAAGAAATATCCAATCCGCTTGTGTCATGAGAAGTAACTTCGAAATGAATCGTTTCGCCTTTTTCAATTGTAGTATCTCCGGAGGGTGTAAAAGAATCAATAATCGGTAAGCCCGGATTCAAAACGAGATAAGAAAAAAAAGTCGGGGGAGGTGTTCCGCCAAGTGGATCAATTCCCGAGCCGCCTGCAGGAAGTGTTGTTACTCTATCACTGTCATCAGCAGCAGCTAAATAATATTCAACCATGGTTTGAAATGGCTGCCCCGGAATTATGAATTCAAAAGTATCATTCGTTGGTCCATTGGTGTCAGTCACAACATTCCAATTACTAGTTCCGCCGTTAAAGGTTGTTCTGTAATGAAGATTCGCCGCAACCACATTGTTGTTATCAACAATATCAGCAGTGATGTTCACGTCATTATTATTTAGGACATTCTCTATAGGTTGATGAGTAATGGTCGGTGGTAAGTCAGCAGGTGTAAATTGGACAACATAGAGACCCGTTTGCATATCCGAAATAATAGTAATCCCGCTTGGCAAATAAGGGTAGCAGCCCCATGCTTCTTCTGTATCATACTGCCCGGCGAACAGAGGATGGGTGGGGTCAGAAATATCAAGTATCACATAACCATCAGTGTAATAAGATATGTGAGCGTAATTCCCTTTAACGAATAAATTATGTACTGTTGATCCTGTCGGCATTTCCCAGGTTGGAACTACTAAATCCCATGTACTCCTATCCTGAATATCCCAGACAGTAATATCAACATTGTTAAATTCCTCAGTTCCGATAAAGTATCTCTTATCTTCAGTCATCCATCCGCTATGAGCGTATATGCCGGGAGGGGTAGCACTGCCGGAACTCGAAATTCTGAATGGATTGAATTTATCTGTTATGTCTATCAAATCATATTTATTTTCGGCACAGGCAACTACAGTATCATTCCAAACGTACACATCATGGATGTAATTGCTTGTTGAGTAATAAGCCGTTCTAACCGGGTTAACCGGATCAGCTAAGTCAAGAATATGCATTCCGCCGCCGCCGTCTGTACCGATAACAAATGCGTATCCATTATCAATAAAAATATTGTGCGCACGTTCGAAGTAATCATCAACCGTATTCACAAGTACAGCGGTTGATGGTAATCCCGAAAGATCAATAATTTGTAATCCTTTGCCCGTGCTAGTCCCTTCGGTTACAACATAGGCATAATGACTATGTACTTTTAAATCGCGCCAGATAGATTGCGGTCCGGGAATAAATGCAGCTTGTACAGGGTTTGAAGGATCCGTTACATTTATAATAGAGGTTCCTGTTCCAACGCCAAGAAGCGCATACTCATTTCCATTAGGATCAACATATCCCCAAATATCATTATATCCTGAGCTTGGATACGGATTAAAGTGGCTAAGCAGTTCAACATTTACCTGCGCACTAACAATTATCGAAAAAAATAATACTATTGGAAAAATAAATTTTTTCATCTTCTATTTAATTTTAAAATTATTTTACTAAACTCATTTTAATTGACTGAACACTGCTTCCTGTTTGGAGCTGAGCGATGTATAAACCCGAAGGTAAATTTGATGCATCAAAGTTGACAGTATAAGCACCGGCAGGTTTTACTTCACTTATTAAAGTTGAAATTTCTTCTCCAAGCGAATTAAAAATTTTCAAAGTAACATTCTGCTGTTCAGGAATGGTAAAACTTATTTTCGTTGAAGGATTAAACGGGTTAGGATAGTTTTGAGCAAGCTCAAATTTTGGCAGTGAAAGGAAATCAACTTCAATTTCTTTTTCAATATTTATTGTTCCGTCAAAATCAATTTGAGCCAATCTGTAATATGACTTTCCAGCCATAGGAGAAAAATCGGTGAATGAATAAGATGACTTTTCAGTAGTCGTTCCTTTACCGGGAACAAAGCCTATCTTCTGCCAATTTATTTTATCGGTCGATCTTTGTACATCGTAGCCGCTGTTGTTAATTTCTGAAGCCGTGATCCATTCAAGATTTATTTTATAATCGTTTAACGAATATGTAAATGATGTTAGTTCAACAGGTGTAGTTGGATCCAGTAAAAAATCAAGCACCCACAAGCCGGAATTAATATCTGAGATTAAAATATTTCCTGAAGGTAAATAAGGATAGCACCCCCATGCACCATTATAAGTCCCGGTGGTTGGGGCATATGTGTCATACCATCCTGCCATAATTGGATTTGTCGGATCAGTGATATCAAGTACTACAAGCCCTTGTTTATAATAAGAGATGTAAGCGAAATTTCCTTTGATAAATAAATTGTGAACAGGAGTTGTTCCGGTCATCTGCCACATTGGAACGACTAACTCCCAGCTCGTTCTGTCTTGAAGATCCCAAACCATGATGTCGCGTTGGTCAAATTCTTCACAAGCAATAAAATATCTTTTATCTTCAGTCATCCAGCCGCTGTGCGCATAAATACCATTAGGAGTAGCAGAGCCTGTTTCAGAAATTTTGAAGGGGGCAGTTTTGTTAGTGAGATCAAGCAAGTCATAAGAATCCGCTGCTGCCGCTACTGCTGTATCATTCCAAACATAAATATCGTGAATGTAACTACTGCCGGAGTAATAAGCAGTTTGTACCGGATTAGTAGGATTTGATAAGTCAAGAATATGAAGTCCGCCAAAGTTTGTTCCGATTACATAAGCATAGCCATTATCAATATAAATATTGTGTGCTCTTTCAAAATAAGTACTGACTGTGTTTACAAGTGTAGCAGTTGCGGGTAATTGAGAAAGATCAACAATTTGCAGCCCCTTGCCAGTACTTGTGCCTTCGGTAACTATGTAAGCATAATGGCTGTGTGTTTTAATGTCTCTCCATATCGAATTCGGTCCGGTGATAAAAGCTACTTCAACAGGGTTTTGAGGATCCTGTAAACTAACTATTGTTGTACCGTGCTCAACTCCCATAATTGCATACTCAATTCCGTTATCGTCAACGTAACCCCAGATATCGCTGTAATCTTTTGTTGTGTACTGATCGAGATGGCTAATCAAATTAACATCAACAATTTGCGCTTGTGAAATAAACGACATGACAATAAACACCAAAAGTAACAAAGTAACTTTTTTCATTAGTATTCCTTTATTTAGATAATATTATTTTTTTAATTTCGCTTTGAGTTGAAGAGGAAACACGAACTAAATAAATGCCTGAAGAAAAATTACCGGCATTCCATTTAAGATTCAAACTATTTTTTGATGGTGAAGCATTGTACAGTTCAATAATTTTTTCACCGAGTATGTTAAATATAGAAACATTTAATTTATCCTGCTTCGAAAATCCATTCAAAATAAAATTTATTTCAGGGTTAAATGGATTAGGAAAAGCTTCAATCTTCAATATGTAATCATCAGGAAGAGGTCCGTCTTCAATATTTGTAATCATATTATTTCGATAAAAAAATAATCCGCCTTTTGCATTGCCGGCAAATAAATCAATATCAGAATCATTATCAATGTCAATAAAAAAAGGAGAGACATCAATACCCAAATCAGTTTGCAAAAAATTATTTGATTCTGATATCCAAATAGGATCAATATTGTTTCCATCATTTCGAAAATAATTTATAAATCCATTATGATCACCGGAGAATAAATCAAAGTCTCCATCGTCATCATAATCAATCAGAAACGGATTACTGTTATCGCCGACATCGATGATGCTGAAGTAGCTTGTGTCTTCCTCAAAACTAAATAATAGGGGAGTACCAATATTTCTGAAGTAAGAAAATTTTCCGTTGAATTTTCCGCAGATCAAATCAAGGTCATCATCAGAATCAACATCAAACAGCAAAGGGCGCGCAAATGTGCCGATGTCAATTACAGAACCGAGATTATTCGAAATTAATTCCTTGAATATAAAATTTGGTGATTTGCTGTTTCCAATATTTTCGTAAAAGGAAATTTTGCCGTCAAAATTTCCAATCAGCAAATCAAAGTCATTGTCGTTATCTAAATCACCGAATGCAGGATAAAGAGAAATAGAATAATCCTGATCAATAAAAGAAGAATCTCTTAATGTAAATTCAGGCTGTAAAGCAGTTCCGGTATTTTCGAAATAAAATAATTTTCCAACAGGATTATCAAGCGAGCCAATAAATAAATCCTGATCGGAATCATCATCAATATCAACAAAAAATGGAATGCTGTTGGTCTTGACATCAAGCGTTTTCAAAAGATCTTTTGTAACGAAATGAAAATCATCTGTCGTAATTGTTCCCTGATTTTCATAATACATAAGTCCTTGCGGAACAGTTGGATCGAATAAGACTGAAACAAATAAGTCGAGATCGCTGTCTCCATCTATATCAGCGAGACGCGGCATATTGAATCCGTTGGTTTTTATGCTGTCTGCGTTTTGAGGATAGATTTTGTATAGAACATTCATATCAGGATTCGCTGCAGTTCCATCATTGCGAATGTAGTAGATGCTTTTGCTGAAAAAGTCTCCCCAAAATAGATCCGGATCAGAATCATTATCAATGTCAGCAAACTCAAGAGAACTTGCGCCGTGTTTTTCAAACGAGGTGAGGGTAGAAATAATAATTAAATCCTGCCAGAGATTTGTCACAAACTTGAAACTATAATTATTAACCGTTCCAATATTTTCGTAAAAAGTTACAGTGCCGGCTGAATTGCCTGAGATAAAATCAAAATCTCCATCAGAATCAACATCATAAAAAAGGGGATTGCTGCCAAACTCACTTTGTATTGGAGAATTATCTGCGCTTAAAAGAGTATCTTTATTTAGGATAAAATCAGGCATAGTGCTGGTGCCTTCATTTAAAATAAGTTTAATGTAATCAGCTTCACCGCTGGTGAATAAATCGTAATCGCTATCATCATCAATATCAACAAAGTAGAACCAATTTTTAAATTCAACCCCCGCAAGTATTTCATCGGCAAGCACAAATGATGGGGAACTCGCATCGCCTTTATTCTCATAATAGCCGAAGTAGCCGTCGCTGTCGAGGAAGAATAAATCAAGATCGTTATCTCCATCAATATCAATTAATTGATGCTCGATATTATTGTGTCCGCCTGAAAACGCATTATCAAGGCTCTGATTTAAATCATTAACAGTAATTCCGCTTATTTCGCGAATTAGATTTTCAGACTGCGGGTAGATAAATAAATTATATAAAAACGTTAATGATGAAAGGATTAGTATTTTATTTCGTAAAGACAAGCATCTCCGATGATCTTAAATGGTTCAGTTAAAAAATTTTCGATGTCGAGGGATTTGGTTTGGATTGATCTTTCAATGATAATAAATCCTTCATCTGAAAAGTATCTATTAACTTTGAGATTTGCAACGACTTTATAAATATCATCTTTGAAGAATGGCGGATCGGCAATAATCAAATCATACATGGAATTTGAAGCATTCTGTGAAAAGCGAGAAGCCTCAATATTTAAAGCTTTGCAGCGTTCATCAATTTTAAGATTTGAAATATTTTGAAGAAGATTTTTGTATATAAATAAATCTTTCTCGACAAAATGTACTTCCCCGGCGCCACGACTGATACATTCAATTCCGAGAGAACCCGAACCCGAATAAAGATCGAGAACTTTTATTCCTTCAAAATCTATTTTATTATTTAAAATGTTGAATAGTGTTTCTCTAACGCGGTCAGTTGTTGGGCGAATTTCTTTTGATTGAGGTACATTAATCAAACGTCCCTTAAATTCACCGGAAATTATTCTTAATCGCATTTTATTTTTTTTACTAAGCTAAACGAAGTGCGATACCAACGGCAGGTGAGAACGAATTAAATTTTTCTTTGTAAAGATTATTTTCCGAAAGAAGGGGAGAGGTTTGTAGTTTTTTAAAAGGATTAAAATAGACAAGGTTAAGATTTATTTTTTGGCTTATTGATCTGCATGATGCTTCAGTAACATCATCGCCTGAAATAAATACCGATTTAAAAACAAGCGGATGGAAATTAAGCGTCGCCGATGGTTCAATTTCTGTTAAAATATTTTTTACAATTTCTGAAGCATCAACATCTTTTTTTATTTTAAAGTAGAATGGCTTTCCATCGAGATAAAAAATCAGAGACAAAACCCTGTTGCCATAATAAATACTAAGTGTTAATCCACTTGAAAAGTCAGCATAGTTTAAAGCAAGTGCTCTATCAGAAGCAAGATGTGAATAGTCAACGAATTTCAGTTTCAATTTATTTCTTGAACAGAAATTATGAAGTATTTGGAGAAATTTGCGCGGTATTGCAGCAACGAAAAGTAAATTACTTTTTAAATACTCATTTCTTGATATTTCAAAATATTGAATAACGTAATCATCAATTTGATGAGTGGGGAAGAGAATTGATAACTCCCATTTTAATTCGAAGAGAATATCCTGAGAAAGCAAAGAATTATCGTATGGTAAAAGTGCAGAGAGAAAGAGATTGTAGGGAAGACTGAATGAAACCACATTACTTCGTATTGGATTCCTGACTTGGAGTTCATTAAAAGCGCCCTGCAAAAGGGCGCTAATCTTTGTTTCTTTATTAACGGTAAAATCTAAAGTTTCGCTGAAGTAAGCTTCATCAATTTGGTCTATCACAGCAAAATTATTTTGAACAAGCAGTTCAACTTTTTGGAGCTGCGATCCGGTAATCTTAAATCCGGTTTGGTTTTCAATTCCATACATCTAAAATTGAATTACTCCCAGGAAGCAGTATTCTTTAAGGCTTCGTCAGTTAAGCTTCCTAATGTTCCATAACCATCAGGATCTTCGATAAAATATCTTGATCCTATAACAATTGTCGAATCAATTCTTTTAATTTTACCAAATTGATTTACTACGGTATCAATAGAAGCGGATGTATCAATCGACACTATAAATCTTCTAAAAGATTTTGGAGAATGGAGAAGGCTATCTGCAACAAAAACGCCGTTGGTTAAATTTTTAAAAGGATTAGAGGGTCGTTTAGAAATCGAATCAACACCAGTAATTACTTTTTGTACCATTGGATCAGTTTTGACGAAATTAATTAGTTCATCAAGATTGTCGGTGAATCTATTAAATTTTTTCTGATATAATAATTCTGCTTCTTTTAAATTTGTCATTCTTAATCTGGTTTCAGTCTTGAAATATTTTTCCGATTCAACCAAATTATTCGGATCAATGATTGCGACTTTTATTAAAAGAAGAATTAATACTACAATCACTGCATACAAACCAATGTGCAAAAACTTAGAATCTTTATTACCGCTGAAAGACATTTTTCCTCCGAAAGGTTAATTTTTATTTATCATCAATATAAATGTATTTTTTAATTTTATTGAACTTTGAAACACCGATGCCTTTTACATTCATCAGTTCGTTTAGGTTCCTAAATTTACCAATATTTTTTCTGTAATCTAAAATTGCAGCAGCTGTTTTTTCACCAACTCCCGGCAATAAAAGAAAATCTTTTATTCCGGCTGTATTTAAGTTGATGCTTTTTTCGCTAACAGACTTAAAGGATTTCTTTTCTTGAAAATCTTGAGTGTTAAAATCCAAAACTTCTAATTTAGAATCAACAACTTTATTAGATAATTTTGAAATATTCGAATCAGAATTATCTGAAAGGAAGAAAAGACTATCCTGAATTGTATAGTCAGAAGATAAAATTCTCGCATTATAGTCGTCAGCTAAAATATATTTAAGGGTTAATCCGAGCAAAAAGACAATGACTAAAAATAAAATCACTCTTATTTCAATTTGAGTAAAACCTATTTTACGAGAGATTTTAGTGAGCATTCCAATTCTAAGAATTAAAAATTATAACCCGAACCTTTTAAAGAAGCCCTTTTCTTCATCTGAGGTCAAGCCTTTGAAGCTTGGCTGATCAAGCAGTTGTTTCAACAATTCTTTTTCTTTAGAAGTTAATTTTTTCGGGACGTGAATATTTACTTTAACAATTTCATCACCGGAACCAGAGTGATTTAGATGTTTGATCCCTTTCTCCCTCATTCTTAGAAATTTTCCTGCGGGTGTACCAGCATCAATTTTAAGTCTTGCTTTACCAGAGAGAGTTGGAACGTCAACTTCAGTACCGAGCACCACTTCGGGAAAACTAATGAATAATTCGTAAATGATGTCGTCGTTTTCTCGAACAAAGTACTCATGTTTTATTTCCTGAAATACAACTACAATATCGCCAGGGCTGCCGTTGCGTTTACCTGCATTACCTTCACCGCGAAGAGTCATATAGCTTCCCTCGTGTACACCTGCAGGCACATCAATTTTAACCATGACTTCTTCTAAGTGTCTGCCATCCCCCATGCATTTTCTGCATGGTTGGTCAACAACCGTTCCTTCTCCATTACAGTTTGAACAGGTCGAAATATTAACGAACTGTCCAAATACAGATCGGGAAATGGTTTTTACTTCACCGGAGCCTTGGCAAACACTGCAAGTTTTTGTCGACGTACCGGATTGTGCGCCTGTTCCTTTGCACTGTTCGCAGGTTATCTGTTTTTTAAGTTTAATTTTTTTTGAAACTCCGGTTGCTATTTCTTCTAAGGTAAGTTTTAAATTTACGCGTAAGTCTGATCCGGGTGTTCCGCCGCTCCTCCTTTGTGATCTTCCGCGGGATGACCCAGTATTAAAAAAATCATCAAAGATAGATGATCCGCTGAAAATATCTGAGAAATGAGAGAAAATATCATTAACGTTTGAAAATCCTTCGGAACCCGCACCTGAACCGCGTAATCCATCATGTCCAAAGCGGTCATAACGCGCTCTCTTATTATCATCATTCAAAACCTCGTATGCCTCGGCAGCTTCTTTAAATTTTTCTTCAGATTCTTTATCACCCGGATTTCTATCGGGATGATATTGCATTGCAAGTTTACGATATGCCTTTTTTAGTTCTTCTTTAGTGGCACTTCTACTCACTCCAAGTATTTCGTAGTAATCTCTTTTAGTCATTTCTATTGTTTTTAAAAAAATTATGAAATGTTTTCTGCAGAATTATCTGATTCCTTTTCGGCAGACTGTAATTCGGAATCTTCACTGACAATAACTTGTGCATGCCTGATGACCTTATCTTTATAGAGATAACCTTTCTGGATTTCATCAAGCACAGTGTGAGGTTTAACGGTACTATCTTTTCGTTGTAATAACGCTTCGTGAAAGTCAACATTAAACGGTTTTCCGATTGATTCTATTGGTGATACGCCTTGTTCTTTTAGTATGCGGACAAATTTTTCGTAAACTAATTTGATTCCCTCAGCGATCGATTTCGAGTTTTCAGATTCTTCCAAATGAACAAGAGTTCTTTCAAGATCATCCACGATTGTTAAAATCTTCAGTATAAAACTTTCAGCTGCATATTTGATAAGATTTAACTGTTCATTTTCTGATCTTCTCTTATAATTTTCAAACTCAGCAGCTTTTCTGAGTAATGCATCTTTAAGTTCAACGGTGTCTTTTTCTAACTGCGATATTTTTAAACTTAATTCGTTTTCATTATCGGAAATTTTTTCATCTTCTGAAGGAATTTCATTGTCTTTCTCAATGTTTACTTTATCTTTTTTGTCTTTAGTGTGTTCATCTTTCATTTTTAATTCTCTCCTATTTATTAAGTCGTTTGAGTTAAAATATCGGATAACATTTTAGATAAATAATTTATAATTGCAATAATTCTTGAATACTCCATTCGCTTCGGACCAATAACTCCAAGTGTGCCGGTGGTTTCGCCAAATGTGTACTCTTTAGTTATTAAACTATACTCATCCATTTTTTCATTTTCGTTTTCACTTCCGATAGAAATAATAACGTCGTTTTTGTTATCGTTTTTTTTCTTATCCATTATGTGAATAATTATATCTTTATTTTCAATCAACTCAATTACGCTTTGAAATTTTTCGTGATCTTCAAATTCTGGCTGATGGATAACGTTTGTGGCACCAGTAATTAAAAGTTTATCTTCTTTTTTATAGTCTTGAAAAATCTTATCAACTGAATCAATAAAAATTCTAATTATTGGTTTTTCTTTTTCGTTGATATCAGTAAATCTTTCTTTGAATGTACTCCGGATTTTCTCAAAAGACAATCCACACAGTCTTTGATTGAGGAGCGATTCAACATTTTGAATTCTAGAGTGTTCAAATTGAGTTTCAAACTCAAGTGTCATAGTTTTTATTAAACCTGACTTAATGCTTATGACAACGAGTAGTCTGTTCGAATTAAGATTTACTAACTGAATTTTTTCTAAAATTACTTTGTCCAGAGTTGGATAGGTTACACAAGCAATTTGTTTAGTAACGGTGCTAAGTAATCGTGAAGTAATTTTGAGTATCTCATCTGCTTCATAAATATTTTGATCAAGACTTTTATCAATTATGCCCTTCTCGGAACTTTTTAATTTCTGAATTTCCATCAATGTATCAACATAATATCTGTAACCTTTGTCAGTCGGAACTCTGCCTGCAGAAGTATGCGGATGATCGATAAAACCTGTGTCTTCCAGATCAGACATAATATTCCTGACCGTTGCAGGGGAAACACCAATGTTAAATTTCTTGGTAATATTCCGCGACCCAACCGGAGAGGCAGTTAAAATAAACTGCTGAATGATGGAGCGCAGAATCGTTTTTTCTCTATCGTTTAATTCTTCGTGAAGCATTTTCTAAGTTATATAAAAATAAAAAGGATTTTTAATTAGCAAATATACCAAGAAATAAAAATTTTTTCGATTCCTGGTTGATAATAAAATAAAGATTTTTCATTTGAATAGTTATAAGATTCGAATTCGTAAGATGATTTGAGAGATTATTTCTTTCAATTTTATAAAAAATAATTTTGATAATTATCAGATCGATATTATTTTAGGGTATAAAATAATTAAAGATTTGTAATTATGTCGAATAATATGGAGCCGGTTGCGGAGTTAATTTGTGAATTAACCCGAAATTGTAATATTAAAGAAGAATATTTTGCCTCAAGTTTTAACCTTTCACCTACCGAAGTGAGATTCTTAAAACTTTTTGCCATATCACCCACTTACAGTATTAAAGAATTACGAGATATTCTGAAGCTAACACCTGGCAGAATAACGCATATTTTATCGTCCTTGGAAGCAAAAAAGCTAATATCACGTACATTAGATCCGAAAGATAAGCGGGTAATTATTGTTAATCTTATGCCAAAAGCTGCACCTCTAATTTCAAATCTTCAACAAAATTATCACGAACTTCATAACAAGATACTCCAAAATGTTAAGGAGGAAGAAATGGAAAAAATCCTTTCTTCTCTGGAAATTCTTGTCGATGTGTTCAAAAAATGGGTAAACCAAAAATAGTTTATAGTCTAAAATAAATTCCTAATAATCAATCAAGTTATTAAAATGAAAAAGATAGTTCTAATTCTCGCGTTTATCAGTTTACTAATTGTGCTGGCTGTCGGAACTTTATCACAAAAAGATTTTGAGCCAACCACATTAATGAAACTGAAAGAAAAATATACCCAAAAACATAAACCCGATGTTGATCACAGTAAATTTGCTATTCTTCAGCAAAAGTTCAATTCACCTCAACAAGTTACAAAAGCTTGTGAGTCTTGCCATAACATGACTGCTCATCAAGTAATGAACTCAAATCACTGGAACTGGGAACGTGAAGAATATGTGCAGGGTCGCGGCATAATTTACCTTGGTAAAGGAAATGCAATAAACAATTTCTGCATCGGTACACAAGGCAACGAAGAAAGCTGTGCAAAATGTCATATCGGTTTTGGTATGGATTCCAAACGAACTGTTTTTACTGATTCAACAAATATTGATTGTCTTGTTTGTCATGATAATTCTGAAACTTATGCCAAAGCAAATGAAAAGGGTGGCGCACCCGTGATGACTCTCGATTTTAATAAGATTGCACAAAGTGTTGGAAAACCTAAACGAACTAATTGCGGCGTTTGTCATTTCTATGGCGGCGGCGGCAACAACGTTAAACATGGTGATCTTGAAATGTCGCAGTTTGAACCAACAAAAGAAATTGACATACACATGGCAACCGACGGAGTGAATTTGCAATGCGTTGATTGTCATACAACCGAGCAGCATAATATTGCGGGCAAAGTTTATTCACTTTCATCTATGAATCACAATCGTAACAATTGCGAACAATGTCATTCTGCTACGCCGCACGATGATAATATTTTAAATGAACATACTTTAAAAGTTGCCTGCCAAACTTGCCATATTCCAACTTATGCAAAAGGAAATGCAACTAAAATGTATTGGGATTGGTCAACTGCGGGCAAACTTAAAGATGGTGAACCTTTTGTTGAAGAAGATAGTATGGGCAACCATGCATATATGTCTATTAAAGGAAGTTTTGTTTGGGAAAAAAATGTTACACCGGATTATATCTGGTTTAACGGAACAGCATCTCATTATTTAGAAGGCGATAAAATACAAGACACAACTAAACCGCTTGTATTAAATCAACTGCACGGTTCTTATGGTGATGATGAATCGAAAATAATTCCAGTAAAAATACACATTGCAAAACAACCTTATGATCCAATCAACAAAATTTTAATTCAGCCAAAACTTTTTGCCGAAGAAAAAGGCGAGGGAGCTTTCTGGAAAGATTTTGACTGGCAAACTGCTTCTGAAGTTGGGATGAAAGACGCTGGATTGCCATTCAGCGGAAAAGTTTCTTTCATCAAAACAGAAATGTACTGGCCGGTTAATCACATGGTTGCTTCAACAGAAAATACTTTACAATGTAACAACTGTCATACAAGAAAAGATAGCCGGCTTGCAAAACTTACAGACTTTTACATGCCAGGAAGAGATTATTCTTCATTAGTTGATACATCCGGAAAGTGGCTGATAATTCTAACCATAGTTGGAATTCTAATTCATGGTTTTATACGATTTACATTTAAAAGAAAATTGAATACGCGAGGTAAAAAATGAGCAAAAAACAAGTTTATATTTATAAAGGATTCGAAAGATTCTGGCACTGGATGCAGGCTATATTAATTTTCTTCCTTGCATTTACAGGATTTGAAATTCACGGTTCTTATAATTTTTTTGGATTTAGAGATGCTGTGCGTTATCATAATGTTGCAGCATATATGTTAATAATAATAATTGTGTTTGCAATCTTCTGGCATTTAACGACAGGGGAGTGGAGACAATATGTACCAACGCTTCAAAATATTAAAGCGCAATTAGATTATTATATTTTTGGAATTTTTCGAAACGCTCCTCATCCAACAAAGAAAACAGTACTAAGTAAATTAAATCCATTGCAAAAACTAACTTACTTTGGATTAAAAATATTAGTGATCCCCGTCAGCGTAACCACCGGATTGCTTTACATGTTTTATCGTTATCCATCACGGCATGGAATTGAATCCATTAATATTCAAACATTAGAAGTTGTTGCAATCATTCATACTATCGCAGCAATTTTATTAATAGTTTTTATAGTTACACATCTTTATTTGATTACGACAGGGGAGAGTGTAACTTCAAATCTTAAAGCAATGCTTACGGGATTTGAGGAATTGGAAGATGAAGACAAAGCCAATGAAAAAGAAAAAATTGATGCATCAAAACTAACAACACAAAAAATTGATTAGAGGTTTTTATGGAACAAACAAAATATATGAATCCTTACTTAGCCGGAGTTTTACTCGGACTGCTTTTAATAGCCACAATTTATATTACCGGGCGCGGCTTGGGTGCAAGCGGTGCAATTAAAAGTTATGCTGTTACTGTAGTTGAAACTTTAGCACCAACTCACACAGCCGACACAAAATTTTACCAGGAATATAGTAAAGAACACCCCGGCTCAAGCCCACTAATGAGCTGGCTTGTGTTTGAAGTTACTGGTGTTTTAATCGGTGCATTTTTATCTGGATTAATTTCCAACAGATTAGATTTCACCTTAGAAAAAGGACCACGTGCAACAACACGAATTAGAGTTGCCGGAGCCTTAATCGGCGGATTACTTTGGGGCGTTGGTTCACAGCTTGGTCGCGGCTGTACAAGCGGCGCAGCACTTAGTGGTATGGCTGTTATGTCAACCGGTGGAATAATTACAATGTTCGCAATCTTTGCCGGCGCATATTTGTTCGCATACTTTTTTAGAAAATTTTGGATTTAAGAAGGAGATGATTTTATGGGACCTTTAGTTCCCGATCTTATTAGTAATAATTTAAATTTTATAGTTGCACTAATCATCGGAATTTTATTCGGAATAATATTAGAGCAAGCTGGATTTTCCACTTCAAAAAAATTAGTTGGATTATTTTACGGGTATGATTTTACTGTGCTTCGTGTTTTCTTTACCGCGGGCATTGTTGCAATGATTGGTGTGATGGGACTTGAGCATTTTGGATTAGTTGATATAAATCTTGTTTATGTTAATCCAACATTTTTATGGTCTGCTATTATTGGTGGATTAATAATGGGTCTTGGATTTGTGGTGGGTGGATTTTGTCCCGGCACAAGTGTTTGCGCCGCAGCTATCGGCAAAATTGATGCTATGATATTTATTGTTGGTGCTTTTCTCGGTGTTTTAGTTTTTGCAGAAGGTTACCCGTTGTTTGAAGGATTATATAAAACATCAAATTTGGGAAGCCCGCGTTTTTTTGAAACACTTAATATGTCGCAAAATATTTTTGCATTTATAATGGTTGTATTTGCACTTGCTGCTTTTTGGTTTGCATCGATAGTTGAAAATAAAGTGAACGGAATCATAAAACCCGTATTCAGATTTACACCATACTATTTAAGCATCGCAGCAGTTGGAATTATAATGGCACTTTCAGCTTTCATTTTCCCGGAAAGAAAAGCTTCACTTACGCAGCTTGTAGAGAATAAAGAATTTGTTCAATCGTATAATATGGATATGATGACTGTTGATGAATTTGCATATCAGTTATTGGATGAGCGGGATGCAAAATTACAGGTGATTGATTTTAGAAATGAAAAAGAATACACAAAAATGAGTCTGCCAAAATCAACCTCATTTACGCTGGATAATCTATTTGAAAAAGAACCAAATAAAGTTCTTTCTGTGCGTCATAAAATAAATGTCTTTGTGGCTGATGATGAATTGACTGAAAGAAAAATTGCAATCATTGCAAATGAACTTGGATATAAACATATAAAAATTTTGCAAGGCGGATTGAATGCTTTCAGAGAACAGATATTAAACTTCAAACCAATTGAAAATCCTAAAAACATTGATGAAGTTTATCAAAATCGTTTTAGAACTAAAGCTGCCGCTGTAATTCCGGTTTTAATCCAAAACAACAAATCATCCGGACCAGTAAAGAAAACACAAAAACGTGTTGTTGGTGGATGCTAAAATTAAAAGCTGGTTCTAAGCCGGCTTTTTTATTAGATCTAAAATTCTATTCCGAGCTTTTTCATCTTACGCCAAAGTGTGGATGGATTTATGTTTAACTCTTTAGCGGCTTTTGTACGGCTGTGATGATTTTTTTCTAAAACAGAAATTATCAATTCTTTTTCTAGATCTTTAAATCCATTTTGTGAACTTAGCAGTATTTGAGATGAAGCTTTCTCTTTTTGTTCTCGCAATCTTTTAGGCAAACATTCAACCTGAATTATATCTCCATTACAGATAACAAAGCAATGCTCGATAACATTTTCTAATTCTCTAATATTGCCGGGCCAATTATATTCCATTAAAATCTCAAATGCAGAAGATGAAAATTGTTTTATATTTTTATTGAACTTGATATTGAATGATTCAATAAAATGATTTATTATCAAAGGCAGATCATCCATTCTTTCCCGTAACGGCGGAAGATGAATGTTGATTACATTTATTCTGTAGAATAAATCTTCACGAAATCTACCTGCAGAAATTTCATCCATAAGATTTTTATTTGTTGCTGCAATTATTCTTGCATCCATTTTTATTGTTTTGTTTCCGCCGACTCTTTCAAATTCTCGCGTTTCTAAAACTCTCAGTAATTTAGTTTGAACGGCGATTGAAAGGTCACCAATTTCATCAAGAAATAAAGTTCCGCCCTGAGCAAGTTCAAACTTTCCAATCTTAGTTTTTATTGCACCTGTAAATGAACCTTTCTCGTGTCCAAATAATTCGCTCTCAATAAGTGATTCAACAAATGCACTGCAATTGACTGCTATGAAAGGTCCGGTTTTTCTTGAGCTATTTAGATGTATTGCACGCGCAGCTAATTCTTTCCCTGTACCGCTTTCACCTGTAATCAAAACTGTAGTGTCTGTTTGAGATACACTTTCGAGCACTGAAATAATTTGTTTAATCTCTTTATTTCTTCCGACAATATTTTCATACTTAAAAAAATCATTTAAGTGTGCGGATAAATTTTTTAGTTCAGAAATATCCAGAAAAGTTTCAATCGCACCAATTTTTTCATTCTTATTATTCGTTAAAATATTCGAGTTAACTCTGATAGGAACTTTCTTTCCGCTTCTATGAATGATTTCCAATTCATTGCCCAACATTGCTTTACCTTTCAGCAGTGTTTGTTCCATATGACATCCATTTCGGCAAATTGAGGAATTAAAAATCTCCCAGCATTTTTTTTCAATTGCTTCGGATTTTTTGAAACCGGTTATTTTTTCTGCAGATTTATTGAACGATGTTACATTCCAATCGTTATCAATTGTAAAAGTGCCTTCTATGTTGCTGTTAAAAATCGCATCAAGTATGTTTTTCTGATCGATCAGTTCTAAAGTCTTTTGCTGAATTTCTTCCGCTAATGAAAGCATTTCTTTTGTATCTCTAAAAACAAAAACGACACTTAAAACATTTTCATCTCTTTTAATTGGAGTGATTGAAGCAAGAACATTTTTCAAATTTCCTTTACTGTCAGTGATATTAATTGAAAGATTGCTGAAAGTTAAATTCTCCACCAACGCATCAAGAATATATTTTTTCTCAGCGGAATTATTATTAAAGAGAAACTCAAAATTATTTCCAATTGCGTCTTCTTCAGAAAAACCGGTTATACGAGAAGCTGCTTCATTAAAAACAATAATTCGTTCATCTTTACCAATTACGGTAATTCCATCCGGGATAATTAGAGTTTCTTTATTCTTATCTATTATCTGTTGAACATCTGCCATAAAAATTCTCCTTTAATTCTCTGGCAAAAAATAAACACTAAAATGCAATATTGCAAAACCATCGCAATAATAATTGCACTAATGCAACGAAGCTTTTTCTCAAACCTCAGATATTTTGTAAAAAATAAAGATTTTATCTGGAATGAATTTAGTATAAACTAATGTAGAATAAAGAGGAATAAAATGAAAAATAAATTTTATACGTGGTTCAGAAAAAAAATAGAAACACTTTGCACAAAATTAGAGAGTAGTATTCTCTCAAATAAAAAATTAAAGTGCAAAGTAGTATTTGGTCCTGTTCGTTCAAGAAGATTGGGCTTGGTTCTCGGGATTAATAACATTAAAAAAAACGTTTGCTCTTACGATTGTATTTACTGTTCAGGCGGACAAAAATCTTGCTGTTCAATCTGCACAAATAATTGTCTTTCACCATACGAACTTTATGTCTCTGTAAAAAATAAAATTGATGAAATTAAAAAAAGCGGTAAGCAGATTGATTATATTCTTTTTGCTGGAAGCGGTGACCCCGCACTAGATTCAAGTCTATCAAAAGAAATTCAATTGCTCAGAGAATTCGATTACAAAATCGCGGTCTTTACAAATTCTGCTCTTTTATGGAATGAGAATATCCAAGAAAATTTAATGTTCGCTGATTATGTATCGCTTAAGATTGATACCGTAAATGAAGATACCTGGGTTAAAATTAATCGCCCGCACGAAAGATTAAAATACGATCTGATTTTAAAAGGTATGGAACAGTTCTCTAAAAAGTTCCGAGGAAAATTAACAACCGAAACGATGCTTATAAAAAACTTTAACGATAATGAAAATGAAATTAAACAACTTGGCAATTTTTTAAATACCCTCAAAAGAGATGCTTCTTATTTTATGACACCAATTTATCCACCGGCTGAAAAATATGCTGTCAGTCCTGATGAAGATACTTTGAAAAAGTTATCAGAGATTATAAAAACCAATGTCCCAAATTCAATGATGTTATGCTGCCCTGATAAAGAAGAATTATTTACAACCGATGATTTTGAAAATGAACTTTTAGGTTTACTTGAGTTACATCCTGTTAACGAAGAAGCAGTTACAACCTTCGCAAAAGCAAATGATAAGATTGGTATTCTTCAAGGATTATTAGCTAACAAATCAATTGAGAAATCAATCTTTGCAAATAAAAAATACTATAAGCTTGCTGAAACAAAATAGGGAATTAATATGAACGAAAAAATTAAAATCGGAATTATTATTTGCGACAGATACAAAAGTTGTGCTGGTGGAAAATGTTTTAGAGCGATCAAAGAAAGAGCAGGTGCTTTTGATATTTATAAAGATAAAGATGTTGAGCTTGTTGGTTATACAAGTTGCGGCGGATGCCCCGGTGGAAATATCGAATACGCACCAGAGGAGTTAAAGAAAAACGGAGCTGAAGTTA
>DAOLIQ010000052.1:0-23632 GCA_035328465.1 Ignavibacteriaceae bacterium
TTCAGCTTAGCAGCAGATTCAAAAGTAAGCTTGAAGATATTTGATGTAATTGGACAGGAAGTAGCACAATTAGTAAACGGACAGTTGGCAGCAGGTCAGCATAACGTAAACTTTGATGCAAGCAGCCTAAACAGTGGAGTTTACTTCTACAAAATAGAAGCAAACGGAGTAGATGGAACAAGCTACAGTTCAGTAAAGAAAATGATATTGACTAAATAATATTTTAGTTAGTTAAATTCTTTTTAAGCCGGTCTGAAAATGACCGGCTTTTTTTTTATTATTGCTCATAGATTACTTTGCACCTTCACAACTTAATTTATAATTTTACATCAATAAAAATAAAATGGAAATTAAATGAAATACTTTGTGTTTATCCTTTCCCTCAGCGTTTTAATATTATCCTGCAGTAAAACAAGTGACAAGGAATATCTCGATAAAGGTGTTGCACAACTTGATCAGAAAAAAATTTCTGAAGCGATTACCTCATTTCAAAATTTAATTGATGAATATCCTGAAAGTGCATTGGCACCAGAGGCAATGTTAAAAATTGCTCAGGTTTACCAAAACAAATTGGACACATCATTAACCGGGGGTGCATCTCTTAAAAAAGCTGTTGACACTTTTAAGATGATTTTTAAGAACTATCCGAATAGTCAACAAGCTCCTTCTTCTTTATTCATGGCTGCATTTATTCTTGCCAATGACCTTAAGAACTTTAATGAAGCCACCGAAACTTATAATTTATTTTTAAGTAAATTCCCAAATGATAAATTAGCTCCTTCAGCAAAAGAGGAACTTGAAAATATGGGACTCTCGCCGGAAGAAATTCTTGAGAAGAAAATTTCTGCAAATAAATAATGCAGGGGACAAAAAATAATTATAGAGATTATTTAATTCCCGCTTTAGTCTCTAAGCTCAACTCGATTGAACTAAAAGCAAGACTTGTAGTCGAAGGATTTATGGTGGGACTACATCGAAGCCCGTACCATGGCTTTAGTGTGGAGTTTACCCAACATAGACCATACATGCAAAGCGATAGTCCAAAAGATATTGACTGGAAGGTTTACGGCAAAACGGAAAAATTTTTTATTAAGCAATATGAAGAAGAAACTAATCTTCGCTGCTACATTTTGCTTGACATCAGCAAATCTATGAGTTATGGTTCTCCTTCAAACATTAGAAAAATTGAATATGCAAAAACTCTTGCTGCTGCTTTAAGTTACTTAATGGTGAAACAACAGGATGCCGTGGGTTTAACTCTGTATTCAGATAAAATTATCAAAAGCATTCCGCCTAAATCCACAAAGACATACCTTCAGGAAATATTAAGAAGTATATCTCTCGCAGAAACTTCAGACAAAACGAATACAGCGTTTTGCCTTGGAAATATTGCTGAGAAAATTTCGAAGAAAGGATTAGTGATCATTATATCAGATTTGTTTGATGAGCCTAAGTCAGTGATAAGCGCAATAAAACATTTTAGATATAAAAAAAATGAGGTGATTGTTTTTCAAATACTCGATCCGCTTGAGAGCAGTTTTGATTTCCAAAAAGATTCTATCTACAAAGATCTGGAAACAGGGGAGGAGATGACAATTCAGCCTTATCAAATTCAGAAAGCATACAGAGAATCTATGAGAGAATTTATTTCAAAGATAAAAAAAGATTGTCTGAATGCAAACGTCGAATTCAATCTGTTAGAAACCTCAACACCATTTGATAAAGCACTCTTCAGCTACATCAATAAAAGAAAACACCTTTATTAATTGTGCAGTGCTTGATTTACTTCTTCAAAATACTGATCTATTAGTTTTTTTGAATTTAATTCAGAATCTGCCTCCACAATAATCCTGATAATTGGTTCAGTATTAGATTTACGAAAATGAACCCAATGATCTTTAAAATCAATTCTCAATCCATCTTCAGTATTTATTTTTTCAAAAGAATATTTTTCTGATAATTTATTAATCACTAAATCAGGTTGTGAATCACCTAAATTTATTTTTTTCTTAGAAATAAAATACTGCGGCAATTCATTTTTTATTTCAGAAAGCTTCCTTCCGGTATCAGACAGATACTGAAGCACAAACGCAATCCCAACAAGTGCGTCGCGTCCATAATGAAGGGCAGGATAAATAACTCCGCCGCTGCCTTCTCCCCCTATTACTGCATCTACTTCTTTCATTTTTTGTACAACATTTGCTTCGCCAACAGCCGATCGGAATATATTGCAGCCATGCTTCTTAGCTACGTCTTCTACAGCGCGAGTGGTGGATAGATTTACTACAACATTTCCCGCCGTTTTAGATAAAACAAAATCCGTGACAACTGTTATTGTATTTTCTTCATTGAATGGTTCTCCTTTATCCGTTATCAAAACTAAACGGTCAACATCAGGGTCAACCACGATCGCAAAATCTACATTATTCTCTTTAGCTGCTTTCATTGTTTCGATTAAATTTTCTGGAATAGGTTCAGGTAGTCGTGGAAAGATTCCGCTCTTTTCGCAATTCATCTCGATAACTTCACAGCCAAATAATCTTAAAAAATCGGGGATACAATAAACTCCGGCACCATTTACACAATCTGCAAGGACTCTAAACTTTTTAGCTTTGATTTCGACCAAATTGATTGCAGGCAATTTTAAAATTGCATCTATGTGCCTATTTATGGCTTCGGGATACAAAGTCCTTGACCCGGTGCTTTTCCAGTCAGCATATTTTGAAATATCATTTAAAGAAATTTTCATAATTTCATGCTCTGAGGGCGACATAAATTGTCCAGTCCGATTTAATAATTTTAAAGCGTTCCATTCATTCGGATTGTGACTTGCTGTGATAGCGATTCCCCCTTGGGCTTGTAATGATTTTACTGTGAACTGCACAGTTGGGGTGGGGCAAATTCCAATATCAATTACATCCAAACCTTTAGCTAGTAAAGTTCCGGTAACAATTTGATTTACCATTTCACCGGTGATCCTTGCGTCGCGTCCCACCACAATTTTACCTTTCCCAATATAGTTTGCGTAGGCTGAAATGTATTTAATAATAACCTGCGGATCAAGCCCATCGCCAATTATCCCGCGAATTCCTGAAATACTTACCATCAAAGTTGACATTAATTATCCTTAGATTTTAAAATCGAATTAATAAAATTAAACATTGAAATTTAATGATATTTGCTTAAATCATTTTTATGGTAATCTTTATGGGAAACGAGATTCTTCAGAAAAAAATATCAGAAGTTAATAAGGTTCTTATCGAGTATTACGGAATTCCAGAAAGAAATTCAAAACCGCCCCAACCCATTGATATGTTGATTGCGACTATTCTCTCCCAAAACACTAATGATAAAAATTCACATCGAGCCTGGTTGAATCTTAAAAAGAAGTATAAATCTTGGAAGCTGCTATTAAATGTACCTATTAAACAACTACAGAATGATATTCGCGTTGCTGGACTTGCGAAGCAGAAAGCCTCTGCGATAAAGGGAGTTGTAGAAAAAAATTTTACTGAAGGGGGCGGTAAGTCCCTTGATCAAATTAAATATATGTCAAACACTGAAGCACTATCATATTTAACAAATTTTGGCGGTGTTGGAGTAAAAACTGCGTCCTGCGTTCTTTTATTTTCATTAGATAGAAATGTATGTCCGGTTGATACTCACGTTCATAGAATTTCAAATAGAATTGGCTTGGTTAAAACCAACACACCAGATAAAACATTTATTCAATTAAACAAAGACTTCCCTCTAGCGACAGCTCATAGTTTTCATACGAATCTAATAAAACTTGGTAGAGAATTTTGCAAACCTACAAATCCTTCATGTAAGGAATGTCCTATCGAAAATCACTGTGGATTTAATTACAAAAATTATCACAACCTGAAATCCATAGAAAATAATTTTATGTTACTTGACAATATTAAATGAAAGTAGTTTTTAGTGTTTTGCTCTGATTGATAAAAAAATTAAATTTCAGAAAACATTTCAATTAAATAATTTATTCTCGGAGTTGATAAATGATGAATCAGTTAGGTCTAATCGGGTACGACTTTATTGAGTTTTATGTTGGTTCAGCAAAAATGTGGGCGTACTGGCATGCAAAAGCGATGGGCATGAAAATTACCGCTTATCTCGGACCAGAAACTGGTAACAAGGAGAAAGTATCTTACTATCTCGAAAAAAATGATTTACGCTTTGTCTTCACTTCCGCAGTAAAACCAACTGCTTATGAAATATCTTCATTTGTTGAAAAACATGGTGACGGAGTTAAGCGATGGTCTTTGAAAGTTAAAGATGTTAAAGATGCATATAAAAAAGCCCTCTCAAATGGAGCAATCCCGATCAGAAATCCAAAACAGTCTGAAGACGAAAACGGTCATTTAGAAGAGGCTGCTATTAAACTTTATGACGACGCTGAAATTGTATTTATAAATAGAGATAACTACAAAGGTTTGTTTAAGCCGGGATTTGGAAAGCCGATTCAAAATATTGAAATCAGAAATGAAGAAACTGGATTACTATCTGTTGATCACATCGTTGGAAATGTTCGAACAAATGAAATGAATTTATGGGCAAATTATATTAATAAGAGCTTAAACTTCGAAACTTTTATTGAGTTTGGTGAAGGAGATATTTCCACACAATATTCAGCGCTATTATCCAAAGTGGTCAGGTCTCGAGAAGGTGCTCCGATAAAAAATCCTATCAATGAGCCATTTGAGGGGTTGAAAAAATCTCAAATAGAGGAGTATATTGATGAGTACTTTGGATCCGGAATTCAACATATTGCAATTGCAACAGATAATATTATTGCCACTATTAAGGCGTTGAGAGAAAATGGAGTAGAATTTCTTACTACACCTCCCGATACTTATTACAGAATGCTCAAAGAAAAAGGCTGGGAAGTTACGGAAGATATTAACGAGCTAAAAAAATATGGAATACTCTGCGATCTGGAAGGGAAAGGATACTTGCTCCAATTATTTACAAAGCCAATTGGCGATAGACCAACATTTTTCTATGAAATTATTCAAAGGAGAAAAGGTGCTGAAGGATTTGGTCAGGGAAATTTCCAATCACTGTTCGAATCCATCGAAAGAGATCAGCAACTCCGGGGTAATTTTGATCGTGACTAAGTTGAAGAATTTTTATTAAAAAAAGGAGTATAAAGTGCCTTATTATATAAGATTAGGAAAAGTACCTGACAAAAGACATATTACATTTTTTAAGGATGATGGTAAATCACTTTACCGTGAAGAACTATTCAGTACAAAAGGCTTTGCTGGTATTTATTCAAATAAATATCATCTTTATATGCCGCCGCAAGTCGAAAGCATTAGTGAAGTCGATTTATCAAAAGACAAAATCTGGACTGATGCTCCGCTTCAATACTATCATTTTATGACAGGGAAGAAAAAAACGTCGGGTAACTTTTTATCAGCGCGTCAGGAATTTCTGAAAAATAACAATTGTGTTATCTCAACAGCAAATCCAACTGCGGATACAGATTTATTTTTCCGAAATAGTTATGCACACGAAATTATTTTTGTGCATAATGGGAAAGGTGAAATGCTGTCTGAGTATGGTAAATTAGAATTTAATAATTGGGATTATATTATAATCCCTAAAGGCACAACTTATCAACTGAAATTTGATAATTATAATGATGTCAAATTGATGATTATTGAATCTGACACTCCATTTGATATCCCTAAACATTTTAGAAATGAGTATGGACAACTAACCGAGGACGCCCCCTATTATGAGCGTGATTTTAAACCTCCCGTTTACACCGAACCAATAGATAAAGTTGGGCAATTCAGTTTGATTTTAAAAGTTAGAAATAAATATTTTGAGTATCATTTACCTCATCATCCTTTTGATGTAGTTGGTTGGGATGGGTTCCTTTATCCTTATACATTTAATTTGAAAGATTATGCACCTAAAGTTGGGAAAATTCATTTACCACCACCTGTGCATCTAATGTTTACGACGCAAAATTTTGTTATTTGTAATTTCGTTCCTCGTCTTTATGATTTCCATCCACAGGCAATTCCTGCTCCATATTATCATTCAAATGTAGATAGCGATGAAGTGTTATATTATGTACACGGAGATTTTATGTCTCGGACCGGAGTTCAAGAAGGATCAATTACACTGCATCCAATGGGTATTCCACACGGACCGCAGCCAGGGCGAACGGAAGCTTCGATCGGTAAAAAGGAGACAGAGGAATTCGCAGTAATGATTGACACTTTTTCACCCTTGTTCCTTACAACAAATGTTAAAGAAACAATGGTAAGAGATTATTCACAATCATGGCTCGAAAAATAAATTTTAATAAATGGAGTTTTAATGAAGTTCGTTTCTTATAAACATGACTCAGAAGAAAGATTGGGAATATATTTCGACCAAAAAATTTTTGATCTTAAAGATTGCGCATTACAGATTGGAATCAAAATTCCCTCTAAAATGAAAAAATTTCTAAAAAAATTCGACGAGAATATTTTATTAGCTAAAAAAGTGGAAGAGGAGATTAAATCTGGGAAAATTCAGAAATTTTTTAGCGAGCAGGAAATCAAAATTCTAGCCCCGGTACCAAAGCCGACTTCGTGCAGGGATGGATATGCTTTTCGCCAACACGTTGCAACTGCCCGCAGGAATCGTGGAGTCGAAATGATTCCAGAGTTCGATCAGTTTCCGATTTTTTATTTTACAAATCATAACGCAATCATTGGACCTGGCGAAGTGTTTGTAGAGGAAGATCATTTAAAGGGATTAGACTTCGAGTTAGAAGCTGCTATTGTTATTGGAAGGGAGGGGAAAAATATTTCATCACAAAATGCTGATTCATACATTGCAGGTTATATGATAATGAATGATTTTTCAGCGCGGATTCTTCAAATGGATGAAATGAAACTGAATCTTGGTCCGGCAAAAGGAAAGGATTTTGCGACTGCTATTGGTCCTTGGCTTGTTACACCCGATGAACTTGAGCCACAAAAAATAAAAACTGAATTTGGAAATAAATACTCACTTGAAATGAAAGCCTGGCATAACGGAACGCAAATTTCAAGTGGTAATATGAAGGATATGGATTGGACATTTGCAGAAATAATTGAACGCGCGTCCTACGGTGTAACTTTATATCCAGGCGATGTAATTGGTTCGGGAACGTGTGGAACCGGTTGTTATTTGGAATTAAACGGAACACACGCACTTGAAGCAAAAGCCAGAGGAGAGAATTTTACACCGGTTTGGTTTAAGGAAGGGGATACGGTTGAGATAGAAATATCTGGATTAGGAAGGCTTGTAAATAAATTTGTTAAGTCTCCAAATTCATACTCAATTCTTGCAAAGAAAAAACTTTAACCAATGCTCCATTTTGAACCGAAAGAATTAACAGTTCCGAAACTTCATCAGATTTTGCTGGGCGGTATTGCCCCACGTCCAATTGCATTAGTCTCAACTATATCTGATAGTGGAATTAATAATTTGACTCCCTTTTCTTTCTTTAATGTTTTCGGAGCCAACCCACCGATTATTGCTTTTTCACCATCAAGACGTGGAAGGGATGGTTCTCTCAAAGATTCTTATAATAATATTATCACTAATAAAGAATGTGTTGTTCAAGCTGTAACTTATTCAATGGTGGAACAAATTAGTTTAGCTTCTACAGAATATGCCCCTGATATTGATGAATTTATCAAGACTGGTTTAACTCCTATTGATTCTGACTTAGTAAAACCTAAGCGTGTTAAAGAGTCACCCTTTCAAATGGAGTGTATTCTAAAAGATATGATGAGTTATGGCAGCGGCGGTGCTTCTGCTAACATTGCAATATGCGAAGTGATAAAAATTCATTGTGCAGAGGATATCTTTAAGGATGGGGTTATCCAACCTAGACTAATAGATTTGGTTGCCCGAATGTCAGCTGATTATTATTGTCGTGCTAATGGTGATTCAATTTTTGTTGTAGAAAAGCCTAATCAAAAAAAAGGAATTGGATATGATAATCTACCTGATTTTATAAAATTATCCGATACTTACTCTGCGAACAACCTTGGCAGGTTTGCTAATATTGAATCAATCCCAACTGAAAGGGAAGTATTAACTTTTGTGAATGCAATTAAACTTCAATCAATCCCAGAATTTGAAATATCCGAAGAAGCTTTTCACCGTTATCAGTTGACTGATCAGTACGAAAAAATGTTCAAACTAGCATTGCACTATCTCGAATCAAATCACCCGAAGAAAAAATTATTCATAGAGCGCGCTGCAAAATGTGCTTTAGAAAACGGAGATTCTATTTTTGCATGGAAAGTTGCCCTTACCCCATCCTACATAATTTAATTTGTGAAAAATAAAATGCACTCTTCCATTCCACTTTGGTCACCTTCTAAAGCTCAGATTGAAAATTCTAATTTAATTGCATTTATGGAATTTGTTTCGAATCAAACAGGAAATTCCTTCAGTGATTATAAACAATTATACGATTGGTCTATAAATTCAATTGAACAATTTTGGGAATGTATCTGGAAATTTTCAAACATATTACATTCTCAATCTTACGACTGTATTTTATCTGAAAGAAAAATGCCCGGGGCTAAATGGTTTGAAGGTTCGAAGTTAAATTTTGCTGAAAATTTATTAAGATTTAATGACGATCAAATTGCAATCATCTCTGCACGTGAAAATTTTCCTACAATAAAAATTACTTATTCAGAGTTGAATCTGCTCGTTGCCCGTTGTGCTTTTAGTTTAAGAAAACTCGGTGTAAAAAAAGGTGATCGGGTTTGCGGTTATATCTCAAATGTACCTGAAGCAATAATTGCAATGCTTTCAACAACTAGTATAGGTGCAGTTTGGTCATCAACATCACCGGACTTTGGATTGCAGGGAGTGATTGATCGCTTTGGTCAAATAAAACCGAAAATACTATTCGCTTCAGAAAGTTATTTCTACAATGGGAAAAAAATTGATTGCACTCAGAAGACTACACAGATAGTAAGTCAACTTCCTGAATTAGAGCAGTTGATTATTGTTCCGAACTTTTATGATTTTAATTCAAAGTCTTCAACCCGTATTTCTGACGGGTCCAAAAATAGAAATGAGCTTTTTTTCCCCGATCTTATTAATAATGATGAATCTGTTATCCGGTTTGAACAACTTCCATTTGATCATCCTGTTTATATAATGTACTCTTCAGGTACAACCGGCGTTCCCAAATGTATTGTTCATGGGGCAGGGGGAACTTTGCTTCAACATTTTAAAGAATTATCGCTTCACACTGATTTAAAGAGAAGTGATGTAATTAATTTTTTCACTACTTGTGGCTGGATGATGTGGAACTGGTTGGTAAGTTCGTTACAAATTGGTTCAAAAATTTTTATTTATGATGGATCACCGATCTACCCAAACGAAACAGTCTTGTGGCATAAAATAGAAGAAGAAAAAGTTTCTGTTTTTGGAACAAGCCCGAAGTTTATTTCTATTTGCGAGAAATCTAAATTAGTCCCTAAAGACCAGTTTGATCTTTCATCGCTTCGTTGTGTATTATCCACTGGTTCGCCATTATCCGAAGATAATTTCCAATGGATTTATAACAATGTGAAAAGTGACGTTCAACTTTCTTCTATTTCCGGTGGTACTGATATTATTTCTTGTTTTATGCTCGGCAACCCGATTAAACCTGTTTATAAAGGGGAGATCCAAACTGCCGGGTTGGGGATGAAAGTGTTAGCTTTCAATGATGATGGACATCCTGTTTCAAATGAAAAAGGCGAATTAGTTTGCAAAGAACCTTTCCCATCCATGCCCATTTATTTTTGGAATGATACTGACAACAAAAAATATCTTTCTGCATATTTTGAAAAATTTCCTGGAGTATGGTGTCACGGAGATTATATCGAAGTTACTAATAGTAATGGAATTATTGTTTATGGCAGGTCTGATGCAACTTTAAACCCGGGGGGTGTCAGAATTGGTACTGCTGAAATTTATCGGATTGTTGAAACAATTTCTGAAATTAGTGATAGCATTGTAATTGGACAGAATTATGAGAATGATGTTCGTGTAATTCTTTTTGTCGTCTTAAAGAATGATTTAATATTAGATGTTAAACTTGAGCAAAAAATAAAATCAGCTATTCGAAATCTTGCAACTGCGCGACATGTTCCTGCGAAAATATTTCAAGTCAAAGAAATCCCACATACTGTGAATGGGAAAAAAGTTGAGCTTGCTGTAACCCGATTAATAAATGGGAAAAGTGTGGATAATAAGGATGCATTGGTCAACCCTCATTCATTAGATGAGTATTTGAAAATCAAGAAATTATTTTTATAGATATTCATTCTAAATTATTTAATTTTGCGCGCATATTTATTGAAAGGTAAAGCATGAATAATTTTGACTTTAAAAAAACAGGGGATGTTTTAGTAGTAAAAGTTAATCTGAACAGAGCAACGGGTAAAGACTCGGAAGCTTTTAAGAATGAATTGAATAAGTTTATTGATGAAGGCTGGGTACAGATCGTTTTGGAAATGAAAAACTGTCATTTTGTTGACTCAACTTTTTTGAGCGCAATCCTCATTTGCTATAAAAAAGTAAAATTGGTGGGGGGCAATCTCTCAGTTAGTTCTCTTAATAATGACGTTGCATCTGTTATCGAATTGACAGGGATGAAGAAAATTTTTAGAATTTATCCATCGTTGAAAGATGCGATCGCATCATTTAAAAAATCTGCATGATTTTAACATATTTTCTATCCTTCATGTGAGTAAGTTCTGACAGTAATCTACGACATATTAAAATTTTTCACTTTTAACTTAAACTAAATAAAATGATGCAGGCTAAATCGTATTTTTATATTATAAAAAAATTATGACTATAGCTTTTATCAATTTAGTTTTAATCGGGTTTTTTGCGGGATTTATATTTTCAATTCCTGTTGCCGGACCTATAAATATAATAATTACATCGAATGCACTCGGAGGCAGATTAAGATATTGTCTTCGTACAGCAATCGGCTCATCCATCATCGAATTCTTTTATGTGATGATTATCGTCTATGGAATTTCGGCACTTTACAATTTATATCAGCCTCTAATACCATATTTACTGCTTTTCGGTTCTATAATACTTATTCTTGTTGGGCTGCGTATGCTCAAAATGAAATTAGATTTTGATAATGTTGATTCGGGAAAAGTGATTAGTGATAAGATAAAAAATAAAGGGGGTATGAGAACCGGCATATTCGTCAACCTAACTAATCCTTCGTTATTCCTTGGATGGCTTACTTCGACTTTCATAATTTTCTCTTTCGTATCCTCAATTGGAATTAATACAGGAGGATTGGACTTACTGGTGAATAAAAATCTTAATACATTTCAGAAAATTGCTGGTAACACAAAGGATGAAATTAATTCATCCGAATCAACCTCTGACATTCAAGAGCAAATTCCTTCCGAACCTGAAAGTCTTCATCCACTATTATTAAGTTCTGTCTATTCAATCTCAGTAGCCATTGGAAGTTTTGTCTGGTTGTCCCTTTATTCAAAAACTGTGGTCAAATATCGAAATAAATTTAAAATTGAATTCTTAAATTTTACAATTAAATTATTGAGCTATGTTTTAATGGCAATAGGTGTCTACTTGATTTATAAAGCAGTGACCACGTTTATCATAAAGTAATTTGTGAGGGAAATAACATCCGATGTATTTCAATGTTATTCTTAAATAATTTTTTAATATTTTCAAACAATTAAATCATAATTTTTATTAGACTTAGCTATGCAAAAACAAATTCTTTTCCTTGATAGGAATGAAAATAATTATGGGCCCGCACCAAAATGCTACGAGGTTTTGAAGTCTGCTGACCTTACCAAAATGAGCTGGTACACAAGAGCATTTACAAAAGGTACGAAAAGTATACTATCTAAACGACTCGCTGATGATTTTGGATTATCCGAAGATAGAGTTGTACTTGGCTATGGTGCTGAAGATTTATTGAAACAAGCAATTCAATGCTATTTGAAAAAAGGTGATAAGTTAATGGTGCCAGCATATTCATGGTGGTATTATAAAAAGATGGCAGACGAGGTGGGTGGAGTAAATGTTGAGTATTCATTAAAGAAGGGAACAGATTCATTTTATTATGACCTTGACAATATGATGGATCTATACAAAACTGAAAAACCAAATATGATTTTCATCAGTTCACCAAATAATCCAACCGGAAATTCAATAGATAAAAATGATTTAGTAAAATTTTTAGACTTTGTCAGAGATACTATTGTAGTACTAGATGAAGCTTATTTCTACAATGGGATCACCGAAAATGTTAGTGAGTTCATAAATTCATATCCAAATCTTTTAATGATCAGGACTTTCTCCAAGTATTATGCACTTGCTGGAACACGAATTGGATTTGCAGTGCTTGGAACAAATCATAAACCACTCGTGAATTATACAAATAGATATCTTGGATATAATCGCCTTTCTGAGCTAATTGCGATTGCAGCACTTGATTCTCCTGAATATTATTTCGACATAGCTCGAAAGATGAAAGAAGACAGACAACTTTATTACTCACGACTTGGAAAAATCCCTGGTTTTACTGTATTCCAATCAAATGCAAATTTCATTCTTGTAGAAATACCCCCCTCCATTAAAAATGAATTAAATAAATTTTTAATAGAAAAAGGAATTCATTTAAAATTTATGGACGAGGAACTCTTGAATTCGCATATCAGGATTTCTTTAGGTACTCAGGAACAAAATCTTAGAGTAGTTGAAGCTGTTGAGGAGTTCTTCAAATAAATATGTCCGGTTGGATTTCCCAATTTAACAGCTCTTTAAAATCTATTGAAGTAGAGGAAGTATTTGATCTTATTATTTATAGACCACTTGCTTTTCTGTTCGTAAAAATTATTTACAGAACTAACCTGACTCCGAATCAACTTACATTTGCATCAATGATCTTTGGAATTTGGGCAGGAGTTGCTATTTCGTTCAACACAAGAACAGCTTTTTATATAGCTGCATTATCGATTTTGCTTTATGATGTTCTTGATTGCAGTGATGGACAACTTGCGAGATTAAAACATAACGGCACTCACCTCGGAAGAATTCTGGATGGATTTGCTGACTACATTGTTAGCATCAGTGTATATATCGGGATCGGGATTGGCTTCGCATCTAATTCAGAGTCGCCCGCATTCTGGTGGACGATGACAGCCTTGGCGGGGGTGAGTAATGCTGTTCAATCCGGTTTACTAGATTATTATAGAACAAAATATCTAGATCACAAATTGAACAGAGTCAGTATTCTTGAAGAAGAACTGCAGCAGTTTAAATTAGAATATGAGCAATTAAAAAAAGTCCAAGGACGATCAATAGAAAAATTTATTATCAATATTTATCTAAATTATTCTCTGATTCAGAATAAAATAATCTCTGCGAATAAAAACAGTTCGACTTCAAAAAATTTCGACCGTGAAGATTATGTTAAAAAAAATAAAAAATTTATTCACTTTTGGACTTACCTTGGGCCTACAACACAATGGACATTTTTAATTGTTACGTGTCTAATCGGTAGAATAGATATTTATCTTTTTGGATTAATTATTGTTGGAAATATACTTGCAGTAATTTTGTTTACTGTTCAATATATGATTGATAAAAATACTTTGGCAGCGAAATAAAATGCGCGCAATAATATTGGCGGCTGGGGTAGCTTCCAGACTTCGACCACTTACTAATAGTACTCCTAAATGCTTGATAAAACTTGCTGGTAAAACGATACTCGAAAGAACGATTTCAAATTTGCTCTTTAGTGGTATAAATGATTTTGTAATTGTAACCGGATATTTGCAAAAGCAAATAAAATATTTTATTAGTAGCCAGTTTCCATCTTTAAATGTGAAATACATTTTCAATGATAAATTCGAAGTAACAAATAATATTTATTCATTGTGGTTAACTAAACCAGAGGTTTGGGGAAGGGAATTTATTCTTTTAGATAGTGATATTATCTTTGATAAAAAAATAATCTCGTTACTTAATGATTCAGCTTATCAAAATGTTTTAGCACTTCGCTCCGATGACCATCTGAACGAAGAAGAAATAAAAGTAAGTTTAAATAGTGACGGCTCAGTTAAAGAAATCGGTAAAGAAGTTAGTCTTGAAGATGCAATTGGTGAGTCAATCGGAATAGAGAAATTTGGTAACAGGCTTTCTGAAAGTTTATTCCAACTTCTTGATAGAATGATTTTACAGGAGAATCAAAAAAATATTTTTTACGAAGCTGCTTTTCAGCGGCTTATTGATTCGGGAGAGAGAATTTTTACCGAAGATGTTGGTAAACTAAAATGCATTGAGCTTGATACCCCTGAAGATTTGCAAAAAGCTGAAAGAGAAATAATCTTCTATCTGCAATGATTTACTGAGCTTGAAATTTCCCAAAAATCATCTGCGAGTTTTACCGCCAAGCCCAAGCACTCCTAATAGACCTCGTGTAAGTTCCCGCATAACTGTTGTACCGATTTGCTTAGTGACTTTACTATTCATTACATCTTTAAAAACACTCTGATCTTCAGTTGTTTTTGTTGAAGTTCTTATTTTAGTATCCTGTTTGGGTGAATCGAATTTGATTTCAGGAATTTGACGGGCAGAGTCAAGTTTTTTAGTCAAGATTTCAAAGGCACTTTCACGGTCAATGGACTGGTTATATTTTGAAACTAACTTCGACTTCAAAATTAATTCATTAATTTCCTGAGCAGTTAGTATGTCCATTCGCGATCGAGGCGCGCAAAGCAGTGTCGCAGCAAGGGGAGTTGGAGAACCTTTTTCATCCAAAGCAGATATTGCTGCTTCACCAATTCCAAGTGAAGTTAAAAGCTCATCAGTTTTATAATAATCAGACAGCGGATAATTTTCGGCTGTTAGTTTAATCATTTTTCTGTCCTGTGCCGTAAAAGCGCGCAGTGCGTGCTGAACTTTCAAACCTAACTGGCTTAATACACTTGCAGGAATATCAGTTGGATTTTGTGTACAGAAAAATATTCCCACACCCTTTGATCTGATTAATTTTATTACTGTTTCTATTTGATTTAATAAAACTTTAGGGGCGTCGTTAAAAATCAAATGAGCCTCATCGATAAAGATAGCTAATTTTGGCTGAGAAAGATCACCTTCTTCGGGGAAGGATGAATATATTTCTGCAAGAAGCGAAAGCATAAAAGTAGAAAATAATTTTGGTCTGTCCTGCAAATCAACCAGCCTGATGATGGATATAATTCCGAATCCATTGTCATCTATTCGAATAAGATCGTTTACTTCAAAAGATTTTTCGCCAAAAAATAATTCTGCACCTTGCTGCTCTAATTCAACTACCTTTCTTAAAATTATTCCCACTGAAGCAGAGGAAATCATTCCATAATTCTCTTCAAGTTTAGTTTTACCTTCGTTAATGGAAAACTGTAAGACTTTTTTAAAGTCTTTTAAATCAAGCAACGGTAAACCATTGTCATCGCAATATTTAAATAAGACTGAAATGATACTTGATTGAGTTTCATTCAACTCGAGCATTTTAGAAAATAGTACAGGACCGAATTCAGAAACAGTGGCTCTTAATCTTACTCCTTTTTCATTTGATAGTGTTAAAAGTTCAACTGGAAATTCATAGGGGGAGTAAGCAATACCGATTTTATTGTGACGCTCTTCTATTTTGGGATTTATCGAACCCGCTTTTGCGATACCACTTAAATCACCTTTAATATCCATCATTACAACAGGAATACTTTTGGCAGAGAGAGATTCAGCAATAAGCTGAAGTGTTTTTGTTTTACCGGTTCCGGTTGCTCCCGCAATTAATCCGTGTCGGTTTAAAGTTTTCAGCGGAATTTTAATATTGAGATTGGGAATACATTCCTCATTAAAAATTGCCCCTCCAAGTGAAATGAATTCCCCTTTAAAGTTATATGCTGAATTAATATGATTGATAAAATCTTCTTTCGCAGCCATTAGTCCATCCGTTTTATAATTAAGAATAAAAAAGAAGGATTCTCTACTTGAAAGAAGCAAGTGAGAATCCTTAGTAAACAAGATTACTTCTTCAGTGCGTCCCGAATCTGAGTTAATAAAACAACTTCTTCCGATGGTTTTGGTGGAGCAGCAGGTTGTTCGACTTCTTTTTTCTTCATGGAATTCATTGCTTTAATAACCATAAAAATAGCGAAAGCAACAATAAGAAAATCAACAACTGTTTGAATGAAACTTCCATATTTCCAAAGTACTGCAGGCGAAGTTTCAGTTGCTTGTTTTATGGTCATTGCTAGGTTTGAAAAATCAAGTCCACCGAGCATAGCTCCAAGCGGCGGCATTAAAACATCCCCAACGAATGAACTTACGATTTTTCCAAAAGCAGCACCGATAACAATGCCGACTGCCATATCCACAACGTTACCTCGCATCGCAAAGGCTTTGAATTCTTTTACAAGTGACATTAGAACCTCCTAAATGATTTAATTAATATTTTTTTAAAAAATGGTATAAATGATACCTAACTGCAGAGCCTCTTTCAACTGTGTTTTTCTTGATTGACTAATTTCATGTACAAGAACCACATTTAAATTTACGCTAATATAATCATTAACTTTTGCAGCTATATTATTATCCCACCTTATATCCCACACATCAAGTTGATTGAATCGTGAAAACAATCTGAGAAAAGAGGAGTAAGACATATTAGTTGCAAAATCATATTTCAATTCGCTGACTGATTCAAGCCCGGTATCAAATTTGAAATCTTCAATTTCATTTAGCGTTTCCAGATCATCAGTATATCCAGTAAATTTTTTAGCAAACGTTTGTTGAACCGCTAAACCAAGTCTGGTTGAGAATACACTTCCTTCAGTGTATAAAAACCCGAGGGATTCAGTAACATAACCCGGATCAAAAAAATCAACTATTTGAACGGAAGGAGTAACTGTGTAATCATAACCTTTAGTAACTGAACTACGGACAGTCACTGCAAAATATGGGTCAACTGCCCAATCAATATCTCTGGAAACCATAGTTTCAAAATAAATTTCGTTGTCTGTCGTACGGTAACCTGCATCCTCAAGTCGTGTTCTACCAAAAGCAGATTTTAAGTATGATTTCCATTTCCAGGGATCACTAAAATATACTGCTCCAAAGTTTGAATAAAAAGTAAAGGCGAGTGAATTAGAACCTCCTTGCGTCCAATTACTGAAGGCTATCTGGCTAAGATTTAACCCGACTACTCCATTTGGATTCCAGCCGGGTTTCAAAAGCGAATCGGCAACAGTCTGGCTAAATGAAATGGATGTAAAAAAAAGTACAAAGATTAATATTATTTTTTTCATCTTTCCTTTATGTGTTTGTTATTGAATATTGAATTAAACTCAACATAATACCTGAACAAAAAGTAAATAAAAGTTTCTCATTCACCAAATGATTTTTATTTCTTTTGGTAAACTGATCTGACTAAGGATTCGGTAAAATCAAATAATATAATTTTTTCAAAAGAATATTTTAAAAAATTCAAATTTTCAAACACACACAAAAAAAATATTGAGCTACATCTTGACTTTTAGAAAATGAATCATTAAGTTCCACTTAAATGTAAACGTTTACATTTAAATATATTTAATTCATTAATTAATTTTATAGGAGTTCATCATGAAAAGGTTGTTATTGGTTTCACTTTTTCTGTTCTCGACTTCCTTGTTTGCCCAACAAACAATTGATTTTGAAACTGTGGGTAATACTTGGACATGGAATATTTTTTCTCAAGGAACCGGTGGAAGTTTTGATATCGTTGCCAATCCCGATCCCAGCGGTCTTAATACTTCCGATAGTTGTGCTATGTTAGTTATTGGTGCTGATGGTGATCCATGGGCGGGGGTATGGTGCTCTGATTTTCCAGATATGACCATAGATGGAAGCAATTGCTACGTTAAAGCTCTCGTTTATAAAAATGTGACCTCCAGGTTTAACTTAAAACTTGAACCACCTAATGTTGATCACTTCGATTCAAACACAGTTGTCAATGAATGGCAGGAGATGGTGTTTGAATATTGCCCAGATAATGGTGTTACCGCTGCTACATTAACTCTAATTCCTGACCAGGAAGATGGTGCAAGAACTCATTCAAGTATTAATTATATAGATAATATTAGATTTGAAGATGTACTTCCGGTTGAATTAACTTCATTTACTGCTAATTGGTTGAATGGAGACGCTCAACTAAACTGGACGACTGCTACCGAAATTAACAATCAGGGATTTGAAATTCAAAGAAGTATTGATGGAAACAGTTTTGCAACTATTGGATTCGTTAAAGGTAATGGCACCACATCTGAAAAAAGAAGTTACACTTACACAGATAACACTGTCAATGGCAGCGGATCGTTTTCATATCGTCTGAAACAAATTGATTTTGGCGGTAACTTCGAATATTCAGAAGTAATTAATCTTGGTTCTTATGCTCCGGATAAATTCTTATTAGAACAGAATTTCCCAAATCCTTTCAACCCAACAACCTCTCTTTCTTTTTCTATACCGGTAAAATCTAATGTAGAATTTGCAGTATATAATTTACTCGGTCAGAAAGTTGTAGATATTTATAACGGCACTTTAGAATCGGGCAAATATTCATTTAATTTTGATGCTGCCAGCTTAAGTTCCGGAGTCTATGTTTATACTGTAAATGCTCATGGTGTTGATGGACAAACATCAGTTCTTAGTAAAAAAATGACTTTAATGAAATAATCTAAAGTTAATTGAGGGCAGGTTTATTGACCTGCCCTTTTTTTATGATGTAAATTAATGACACCGCCAACCATCAAAGTAATCGCTAAGAAAGCAAATGTTTCCATAGCTACTGTTAGCAGAGCATTAAATAATGACCATCGTGTTAAAGATGAAACACGAAATCTTATCCAAAAAATTTCAAAAGAATTAAATTATAACCCAAATCTTCTTGCAAGAAGTTTTGTTAAGCGTCAATCAAATGTTATCGGATTAATACTTCCGGATATTTATGATGAGTTCTTCACAGAAATTATTCGCGGGGTTGATGAGATCACATTTTCATCAAAATTTTTTACAATGGTTGCCAGTTCGCATAAATACAGATCACTTGCGGAGTCAGTTGCCACGTTCATTAAGGGAGGGATGTTAGGTGGAATAATCATTTTAGTTTCATCACTCACTGAAGAATTTATAAAAGTAATTGATCAGAGTAGAATACCTGTTGTACTCATTACCGGGTCAGACCAAAAAACAAAATATGATACTATTACAATAGATAACTATCAAGGTGCTTTCGGAATGACAGAATTTTTATTAAGAACAAAAAATTATAAAAATCCAATGCATATATCCGGCCCAGCTGATAATGACGATGCAGTATTCAGAAAAAAAGGGTTTATCGATGCCTGTAAAAAAAACAATTTAAATATTTCAAAATCATCAATTTTACATGGAGATTTCAGCCGGGAGAGCGGGGAAGCCGCATTTTTCTCGGCAGCTAAAATGAAAATCAAGCCTGATGTTATCTTTGCTGCTAATGATATGATGGCTTTGGGTTGTTATGATGCAGCAGCAAGTCTTAAATTAAAAATTCCTGACGACATCGCAATTGCAGGCTTTGATGACATTTTTGTCTCAAAGTATCTTTCACCAGGGCTAACTACGGTAAGAGTTCAAATTGAGGAGGTGGGAAAAGCGGCCGCAGAAATTTTGATAAAAAAAATGACTCAGGATCAAAGTTATACTTCACATTCAATTAGAATATCAACGGAATTAAAAATTAGGGAATCTTGTTAAAAAAAATACGATGTCACAATTCAAAACTAAATACGGGCACTTTTCCTCAGATGGAAATGAATATATTATCACGAATTTTAGAACACCAAAACCATGGATTAATGTTATCTCTAATGGCAAGTATGGTTTAGTAATTTCCCAAACAGGGGGCGGTTTTAGCTGGGATACACATTCTGAATTTAACAGATTAAATCGCTGGCATCAGGATTTGGTGCAAGATAATTGGGGAAAATATTTTTACATTAAAGATAATCTCACTGGCGATGTTTGGTCTCCAACATGGATGCCTGTAAAAACTGATCTGGATTTATATAAAGTTGTTTATGGATTTGGATATGCAAAATTTATATCGGAATATCACGGAATTAAAATAATCCTGACTGTTTTTGTTCCCCTTGGTCAAAATCTTGAGATATGGAATTTTAAGATTGAAAATACTACCACGCAAAAAAAATCATTTTCGATTTTCACATACTTTGAATGGTGTCTTGGTTCATCAGCCGATCATCATCGAGAATTTCACAAATCTTTTTTAGAGACGAACTTTGATTCTAAAATTAATTGTATGACTGCAACAAAAAGATTGTGGGAAATTCCACTTGGAGATAGAGGACATTGGAATATCGAATATCCATATCTCGGCTTTATTTCAAGTTCAGAAAAAATATCTGATTACGATGGAGATAAAGATACTTTTATCGGGCAGTATGGTTCGATTCAAAACCCTGCGGGCATTAGTTTAGAAAGTCTGGGAAAGAAATTAGGTAAATGGAACGATTCAGTTGCAACGGTGAAAACTGAAATTGAAATTAATCCAAAAGAAGAAAAAGAATTAAATTTTTTTATTGGAATTGAAAATAATAAAGATTCGATTAAACTTGCACTAAAAAAATATTCAGAGCCAAATAATATTGATTCAGCATTAATTGAAGTAAAACTTTTCTGGCAAAATATGTTTGATACTCTGATAATTGAAACACCAGATAAAGCAATGAATCTGTTAGTGAACAAGTGGCTTCGATATCAGGCGATTGCTGGAAGACTTTGGGGACGCACTGCATATTATCAGCAAAGCGGTGCATTTGGATTTCGAGATCAGCTGCAGGATAGTTTGGTTTTCCTTCCAATCAATCCAAAGAAAACAGCAGAACAAATTCGTTTACATGCCCGTCATCAATTCCAGGACGGAACTGTTCTGCATTGGTGGCACCCAATTTCAGAGACTGGTCTACCAACAAAAATGACTGACGACTTGCTGTGGCTGCCGTTTGTAATTCTTCAATACATTGATGAAACGGCTGATTATAAAATCCTTTCAGTTAAAGAACCCTACTATGATTACAAAAACAAAAAAGATTCTTTATTCATTCACTCCGTTGCCTCAATTGAAAAAGTTCTAACGCGATTAAGTAAAAGAGGATTGACGCTTATCGGTGCGGGCGATTGGAATGATGGACTTAGTGCCGTTGGATTAGATATGAAAGGTGAATCAATCTGGCTAACCGAATTTTTCTATTTAATTCTTGTAAGGTTTGCCGAGCTATGTAAAGAAATTGGAAAAACTAAACTCCACAAAAAATATTCTTCTAAAGCCGTTGAATTAAAAAAAGCATTTGAAAAATACTCGTGGGATGGAGAATGGTTCTGGCGTGCAACAAAAGATGATGGCAAAAAAATAGGAAGCAAAACTTCACCTGAAGGAAAAATTTTTCTGAATGCTCAAACGTGGTCTGTAATAAGTGGAATTGCCGAATCTTCAAAACAGAAAAAAGCAATGGACTCAGTAACAAAACACTTATTAAAAAAGAACGGATGTTTACTCTTAAGTCCTGCATATTCTAAACCTGATAAAATGATTGGATATCTTTCTCGCTATGCGCCTGGCAGAAGAGAAAATGGCGGAGTTTATACACACGCAGCAACATGGGCAGTGTGGGCTTATTCTCTGTTAAAGCAAAATGAATCAGCTTTTACATCATATAAAAATCTCTGTCCAATTTATAATGGAATGAACCCGGATGAATATGTTGCAGAGCCCTATGTAACTCCAGGTAATATTGATGGACCTGAATCTCCGAATTATGGAATGGGTGGCTGGACATGGTACACTGGCTCAGCAGCGTGGTATCAAAAAGTCATCGTTGATTGGATATTAGGCGTTCGGGCAACAAAGGATGGATTAATAATTGATCCCTGCATTCCGAATGATTGGAATGAATTTTCCGTTAAGAGATTATTTAGAGGAACGATGTACAATATTAAGGTGGTACGTGAAAGAAATAATAATTCATCTGATAAATTCATTGTTGTTGATGGGAAAAAAATGGAGGGATTTTTAATCAAACCTGTTCGGAAAGATATTGCAAATGTTGAAGTATTTCTCTGATGGAAATTTAAAAACAAAAAAAATGATGGTGATGAATATTATAAAAACATTTGTGTTGATGATATTCTTATTTGTGGGATGTCAGGCGCAGCAAAATTATTTTCCTTTTGAATCAAAAGGAAAAATTAATTACAATCTTTCAACCGAAGACAACGATCTTTTAGATTCAATCCAGTATAAAGCCTTTCTCTATTTTCTAAATGAATCCAATCCTGAAAACGGTTTGGTTAAAGACAGAAGTGCAGGCTGGGCACCTGCAAGTATTGCAGCAATTGGTTTTGCACTCCCATCCTACGCAGTTGGAGTTGAACGCGGTTGGATAACAAGAGAAAAAGCAGCTCAAATTACTCTTAATACTTTAAGATTTTTTTTTAACTCTGTTCAAAGTGCAGACACAAATGTTACTGGCTACAAAGGATTTTATTATCACTTCTTAAGAATGAATTCCGGTACACGTGAGTGGAATTGTGAGCTCTCAACGATTGACACTGGATTGTTAATGATGGGAATTATCTTCTCAAGAAAATATTATAACCAAGTAAATGATATCGAAAATGAAATTCGTATCATTGCTGCAAATCTTTTAAAGAGACTTGACTGGGATTTTTTTGAAATGCCTCCAACAGGCGAATATGCCAATACAATTTCGATGGGTTGGACGCCTGAAAAAGGATTACATTTTATGGGGTGGAATGGTTATAACGAAGCTTTGTTCCTTTATGTTTTAGCTGCTGGTACCGGAATGAAAAATGTTGAAGCTGCATTTAAAACCTGGTTAGCTTCTTATGATTGGAGAACGCCATATCCAAATCTTTCGCACGTTGCATTTCCACCTTTGTTTGGTCATCAATTTTCTCAAGTGTTTATAGATTTTCGCGGTCTTACTGATTCTTATATGAAAGAAAAGGGAATAGATTATTTTGAAAATTCTCGAAGAGCAACTTTAGTGCAAAGACAATACGCAATCGAAAATCCTAGTAATTGGGTGGGATATGATTCTTTATGCTGGGGACTTTCAGCTTGCGATGGTCCAACCGAAAAATATAATTATGATGACAAAAAATTTTTGGGTTATGCAGCAAGAGGTACAAGCGGACCAGATTTGACTTATTTTGATGATGGAACAATTGCTCCATATGCATCAATTTCTTCTATAATATTTGCGCCTGAAATTGTTTTGCCAACTATTAAATCATTTAATGTTAAATATGGGAAAGATCTCTGGAAAGAATTTGGATATGTTGACTCGTTCAATCCAACATTAAATTGGTTCAACAAAGAATATATTGGAATTGATCTAGGTCCGATGTTACTTATGATAGAAAATTTCAGAACTGGTTTGATTTGGAATTATGTAATGAAAGATCCAATAATTCAAAATGGATTAAA
>DAOLIQ010000053.1:0-23270 GCA_035328465.1 Ignavibacteriaceae bacterium
TTTCCAGATCATAATTAAATTTGTCATCTTGTGAATCGCCAGTTCCACCAACAAAATCGGCAATCCACATTGTAAGTCCCATCTTATCAATAGGTTTTGTTCCATCATTTTTTATCGAATAAATCTGAAAGAGAATGTCATTAAATACAGGATCGTTCATCTCAACAATTCTGCTTTTAATTAATAACCCCAATCCATTTCTTGTAAAATCAGTTGTATCAGGATAATATTGGTATCTGTCGTACAAATCATCGGAAAACTTATAGTAGAATTCCTGCCCATCTATAAAAATATTTTTGCCAAGATAGCCATCCCAGCTTCCTGCCCAACCGGGATCAATTGGATCGTCGAGACGGTCGGGCCAAAACTCCGGCCAGCTCTGCTGAGTTTTACTATTAGCAATTTGTTGGAAAGAAAAATTATAATACCCGGGCACTGGTTCAAAATTCCATGTTTCTCCCTCTGGAGATGTACGGTAACTCATAACATCAATAATGTGTTGCGTATTTCCATCTTCGTCAATCACTTCACCCCCGACAAAAATACCAGTCAGTGCAAGATAAACTTGATTTCTGAATTTAGGCCATTCGTAAGGTGTTTGTTCAGAAATTGGAAATGATCCGGATTCCCTTCCAGTCAATCCGAAATTAAAAATTGTAGTGTTTATTAAACTTTCATTAATGTTAGTTTTTATTCTGAAAGCAGGATCACCTCGTTCATCACTTGGGAAATGCTGTGCTTGAATCGAATTTAAGAATAAAAACGATAAGAGTACTACAAACAAAAAATCAAATAGCTTAAGCATTTTAAACATCCTCCTTAATAAATTTATAAAATGGTGTTCTTGATATAGAATTTCGGCTGGTGAGTTTTACGCATAAAATAATATTAACAACTTTTATGTTAAAGTTTTGAAGCATGACATTCATTTTTAACCTAAATAAAATTACTAATAAATATTTTCAATCGCTTGTTAATTCTAACTAATAAAATTAATTTTAATTATAGAAACATAGTTCATCATAAAAACAAAGGGACGATTATGCACAGTTCTCTAATAGCACACTTGGAAATTCCTTCAACTGATCTTGATAAATCAAAAGAATTTTACAATAAAGTATTTGACTGGGATTTTAAACCGTTCGGAAAAGGGTATTTGCTTTTCAACAATCACAAAGGCATTATGGTTGGGCTAAGAAATGTAGATAAAGTTTTGAAAGGAGATACAACCACCTTTCATGTTAATGTTGAAGATATTGAATCAGTATTGAAAAAATCTGAATTGGCTGGGGGTAGTATTAAACGTTCTAAAACAGTTATCCCTGCAATGGGTTGGTATGCTCTAATTTATGATATTGATGGAAACACGATCGGCTTGTTTCAGAAGAATTAGATTATTTTTAGAGTGAACGGGAAGGGCAAGCCCTTCCCTAACTTAGGAATTAGACTGTTTCAACTATTCTATATGAATGAGTTAGTTCTAAAGCCTTCCGCAGCATTGCAGAGACGCTGCAATATTTAGTCTGTGATAAATCAATTGCTCGCTCAACATCTTTGGCTGGGATATTCTTTCCATAAAAAACATATTCGATATGAATCTTTGTGTAAACCTGCGGATGCTCATCAGCCATCTCTGCTGAAATGTTCATTTCGAATTTATCAAGCTGAATTTTCTTTTTCTGAAGTATGCTTGCAACATCACTACCCGAGCAACCGCCGAGCGAAAGTAAAATTAATTCTTTCGGTCGAATTCCTGCATTACTTCCCCCAAAATCCTCTGGTCCATCCATCGTAACCCAATGATTAGAATCTGTTTTACCGACGAATGTAATTCCCTTCACTTGCTGAACAAATGCTTTTTTTGTTGACATATTTTCCTTTTTTTTTTAATTGTAAGATGTTTGTTATTCTTACAAGATTCAAATTATGTTTGTTATAGAATATTTGCAGAATTAGTTAAATAAAATAGTTTTTAGTTCAGATTTACTTTTTGAAATCAATAACCATTTGATTTACTTTTAATATAGAGTTAAGATTTTATTATGTAAAATTTATTCGGAGAAACAAAATGATAATAAAACAAATCCAGACAGCTTCAATTTTATTCTATCTCATTACTGCCTTTTATTTTTTCTCTCCTCAGCTTTCGGCTCAGACCGAAAAGAAAATAATATCCACAACTGAAGCACCAAATCCAGTTGGACCATATTCACAAGCTGTTGAAGTTGGCGATATGCTTTTTATTTCCGGTCAAATACCTCTTGACCCTAAAACCGATAAACTTATTGAAGGTGGTATCGGAGTACAAACTTTACAAGTGTTGAAAAATATTGAGGCAATACTTAATGCTGCAGGTTACACAAAAGAAAATGTTGTGCAGTGTCAAGTTTATCTATCTGATTTGAGCCTTTATCCAACTATGAATAATGTTTACGAAAACTTTTTTGTCGAAAACTTCCCTGCTCGTTCAGTAATAGAGGTGAAAAAATTACCTCGTGATGTTCTAATTGAAATTATGTCAACAGCTAAAAAATAATTTTACATTAATCTAAAAGGTCAACAATGCCAACACGCCGTCAATTTATTAACCAATTTGCTATCGCTGGAACAGGTGCGCTAATGCTGTTAAAATTCGATGCACTTGCAAGAGCAAATGACGCCGTCCAGAATACGCCACCTCAACTCTCCCCTTCCCTTACGGCATCAGACGAAGATTTCTGGGGACGCATTCAATCTGCTTTTGAAGTTGATAGATCGATTATAAACTTAAATAATGGCGGAGTGTCTCCATCCCCAGCTTCGGTTAGTAATGCTTTGAAGCAATATATTGATTATTCAAACAAAGGTCCATCTTATTTTATGTGGCGTCACCTCGAGCCTAATATTGAATTAGTTCGTGAAAAACTTGCTAAATCTTTTGGGGTAGATAAGGAGGAGGTTGCTATTACAAGGAATGCAAGTGAATCACTCGAGAATGTTCAGCTTGGAATTCCAATGAATGCCGGCGATGAGGTTATAACAACAACTCAAGATTACCCGCGTATGCTTACAACATGGCAGCAAAGAGCAAGGCGGGAAAATATTGTAATCAAAAAAGTCTCTTATAAAATACCCACAAATAATTTTGATGAACTTCTTACCAAAATTGAGAAAGAAATTACTCCCCGGACAAAAGTTATTCATGTAAGTCATACTATTTTTTTAACTGGTCAAATAATTCCAGTTAAAGAGATTAGTAAAATTGCACATCAACACGGCGTGCTTTTAATTTGCGATGGGGCTCATTCCTTTAATCATTTTCCGTATAAACAAAGTGATCTTGATTGCGATTTTTTCGGCACAAGTTTACACAAGTGGACTTATGCCCCAATCGGAACAGGGTTTCTTTATGTCAGAAAAGAGTTGATAAAAAATATCTGGTCGCTGTTTGCTTCAGATGAAAAACAAGAAAACGACATTAGAAAATTTGAGGAGATTGGAACTCATCCTGCAGCTAACCATAATGCAATTGCAGAAGCATTAGCTTTTAACGAAACGATCGGCATTGAAAGAAAAGCAGAACGGTTTCGTTATCTGCATGGCATCTGGATTAATCGCTTAAGGAAGTATGAGAATGTAAAATTCCTTGTAAATATTGATGATCCTAATCAGTATTGCGGAATTGTGAATGTACATTTCGAAGGCACTGATCCGGTAAAAGTCGTAAATCATCTTTTAGATAAACACAAAATTTTTACTGTTGCTATTGTGCACGACGAGTTCAAAGGAATCAGAGTGACTCCAAACGTTTACACACTTGTTTCTGAAATGGAAATCTTTGCTGACGCAATGGAAAAAATAGCAAAGGGTGAGGTAAAGGATTTAGGGGAATAAACAGTTAATCAAATTCCTAAAATATTTTGGATGATTGGTTTCAATCCGCCGAAAAATAATTCGACTGCGATTACCATTACGATTAATCCCATCAATCGTGTAAATAATTTATTGCCGTTTTCCCCAATGAATGAAATGATTTTTCTCGCACTCAATAATATTAAATGAGTTAATCCCATCACTAAAAGAATAACTATCACAAAAGCAATTTTATGACTGATTAAATTTGCATCATTCATATAAACAATAGAAACTGTGATTGCACCCGGACCAGTGATAATAGGAATCCCAAGCGGTGTGATTGCAAAATCCTTTGCAGCTTCAAGTGATTCTTCTCCATCAGATTTTATCTTTGCTAATTTTCCGCGCAGCATATCAAAGCCGCTCATAAAAAACAAAATACCGCCGACAATTCTTAATCCATTAATTGAAATATTAAAAAGATCAAAAATAAATTTACCGCCGAATGCGAAGAATAATAAAACAATTAAAGCAGTAGTGGTAGCTTTCAATGCAATTATGCGAGCTTGTTTAGAATTCATTTTTTCAGTCAATGAAGTATAAACCGGTATCACACCAATCGGGTTTATCATTGTAAACAATGTTGTAAAAGCTAAAAGAGAAAATTCAAATAATTTATCCATATTTATTAATCTGAGTTAATCTGCGTTCTATTGCTTTAATATTTCTTCTGCAGTAGCTTTGATTAACTCCCATGCTGCTTCCACGTGCCTTCTTTCCTGCCTGATGCTGCCGATTGTTAATCTGATGACAAACTTACTGTTTAGTTTTGTATGGGATAGAAAGAATTTTCCCGAAGAATTAATCTTATCCAAAAGTTTGCTGTTAAGCTCATTCAATTCATCATCACTTAGATTCCCGGGATTAAATCTAAAACACACTGTTGAAAAAGGTGCATGTGCCATTCTTTCAAAGGCAGGGTCATCATCTATCCAGCGAGTGAATTCTTTTGCTAATTCAATGTGGCTTTTAATTCGTGAAGCTAAACCTTCCACTCCGAAATACCTAGTTATGAACCAGAGTTTTAACGAGCGAAATCTTCTGCCGAGTTGAATTCCGTAGTCCATCAAATTTTCAACTTCATCATCCTGATTAGTTTTAAGATACTCGGCTGACAAACTAAAAGCACGTTTTAATATGTCCGGCTTGCGTGTAAAATAAATGCTAAGATCTGAAGGAGTAAACATCCACTTGTGCGGATTGATAACAATTGAATCGGCACTCTCCCATCCTTTTGTAATCCATTTCATCTCCGGAACCATTGCGGAAACTCCGGCATAAGCAGAATCTACATGAAGCCATAAATTATATCTCTCCGCAATCTCAGCTATTTCTTCAACGGGATCAACGCTTGTTGTTGAAGTTGTTCCTACAGTTGCTACTACGCAAAATGGTTTCCAGCCGTTCGATATATCTTCTTTAATTGCTTCTTCAAGTTTTTTCGGAATCATTCTGAACTGATCATCAACGGAAATTTTTCTAATGCCTTCCAATCCGATCCCAAGGGTGACTGCCCCCTTGTCAATTGACGAGTGAGCATGTTCTGACGCATAAAGCTTTAGTCGGGAGATATCATTTCTCCCCGCCATACCCTTTTCACGAAATTGAAAACCAATCTGTTCGCGGGCAGAAGCAATTGCGTGCATCGAACTTGTTGAAGCAGTGTCATAAATTATTCCCCAATAATTTTCCGGCAGCCCGATCATCTGCCTGAACCAATTCATCATTACTTTTTCAAGTTCTGTAAAGGCGGGTGAAGTTATCCAAAGCATTCCGTTAACATTTAATGAAGCACTTAGAAGTTCAGCGAGAATGCCGGGTCCGCTTGAAGTAGAATTGAAATAAGCCATAAATCCCGGATGATTCCAGTGGGTAATTCCATCCATCAGGACTTTATCAATATCACTAATAATTTTTTCGAATCCTTCTCCAAGAGGTGGAGGTGAAAAAGGAATACGTTTATAAATTTCGTTTGGTTTTACCTGAGATTGAACCGGATGTTTTTCGATATTGGATATATATTCAGTAATCCAATCAACCAACTGATAACCGTACTTGCGGAATTCCTCGACGGGCATATCGCCTTGAAAATTACTTTGCATAGATTTTTAATAAAAAATTAAATGAATTTTTTATGCAAAGTTAAGACTTTTTTCACTGCAACGATTTATGAATGAGTTAATAAGTTTAAAAAAGATTAAACGACTAATTATTTCAGTAAAATAAATTTCTTAGTGTTTGAAAAATTTAACGACTCCAGTCTGAAAAAATAAATTCCACTTGCAAGATTGCTTCCATCGAACTCTATTGTATATCTGCCCGGTTCTTTTCCTTCATTTACTAAAGTTGCAATTCTTTCGCCAAGCAAGTTGAATACTTCCATTTCAACATTTCCTTTGACCGGAATTTCAAAATCAATTTTTGTTTTTGGGTTAAATGGATTGGGATAGTTCTGACTCAAATAGTATTCCTGGGGTAAAGCCGGTGGCTCATTAATTATTATGTTTGATTTTTCAACAAGCTGATCATAAGTGAGGGAATGAAGTAACTTTGCATTATCCTGCATTGCTCTGATGCTTTCAAATCGGTTCGCGCCGAGACCGGGAACGAGTGCAATCATCACCCATTGAGTATCGTTGGGAGCCATTGTAAAAGGACCGGTGAAAAAAACAAAACCAGCTTCTCCATTCGTATGTGTTTCCGGGTAAACCCACCCGATATTTGTAACCGGGTCGCCATCAAAAGGAAATTTGGTTTCTTCGCCAGTAGTTGGATTAATTATTTTTTCTCCAATATCGTCAAAGCCTCTAGCAATATTCCATGTTTCCATTAGATCCGTATAATAATTTGAAATATGCGATAAGTAAGATTCCTGTGGATAAAAAGATGAAAGTCCCAGATTCTTATAATTAAAAATTTTATTGCCCTTAAAAATTGCCGAGTCACCATACGATTGAGTTATTGGACCGTATAAAAGTGTATATCCAACAGCAGGAGGTGGAGAATTTAACCAAGGAAGTGTACCAGACCAACAATAGCCTAATTGGTTTTCAATATCGATCGCTGGTAGATTAGAATGAGCATCATAAAAATCAATGTCAGTCCAGAAACCAATGAATGTCGAATCAATATTTTGTGTTCCCTTATTAATAATTTCATATTCCAAGAATATTACATTTGAAAGAATATTCTCTGACGAATAGCTTCCCCATGCATAAACTAGTTGATGAATTTCTATGGGCATAATTGGAAGTGTGTCCAAATCAGTGTTCCATTGTTTTCGTCTATGCAAACTTGAGTCATAAGCGTTATATACCGTATAAAGGAGCTGATCATTATAAACTAAAGGATTATTTAGGCTGTCTGCAGGTGCACCCCATTCGATAGGCCATTCATTTACATCTGGATTAGAAAAATTGGTATCTCCCTTGGAGATTTTATAGACACGGTATTTTATTGAATCCTCAGGTCTTGATATCATAGCAGAATTATTTTCGATAATTGGACCTGGTGAATAATAGTTAATCCATCTTGATAATGACAAGTGAGGGAAATCGTCAATCTTTCCAATTACCCAAATTCCTTGATCAAACATTATGTACGAATCTTCACTTAATATTTTCCAAAAAGCCCCGCCATCATTTCCATCTTTACTTTCTGTAGAACCGATATTATTAATTCTAATCGTGATATTATTTGTATCTAATAATTGCTGATTTCGATATGGTTCTTGTTGACAATATATAAAACCAGTAAATAAAAAACAGCATAAGCATATAAGATTTTTTTTCATTTTACATTTCAAATTTTTACTAAACTTTAACTTTAGATAATAAATGCAGCTCTCATTTTAATTGATGACTCACATTACGCAATGCTGGTTTTGAATCTGAATAAGGTGCCATTCCCATGCAAGTGGGAATCCATTTTTTCACTTATTTTAGAGTTGTGGATACCCGCTTTCGCGGGTATGACATTTCTATTTTACAATCCCTGCGTAAGGCGACTTAATGAATCAGCTATACAATTAAAGTACCGCTATTTTTTAATTATTTTTATCACTCAATTCAATAGATTAGAAATGAACTAGTGCGAAATATTTTCGCACCTAGCGAAAATTTTGCGCATCCTTAGGTTGTGAATTATACATTTTTTTTCAGTTTCTTTTTAAATAATTTTGACTAACCAAAATTAAGACTTTATGAAACATCTTTTTTCTGTATTAATTATTCTTTCTTTAGCTATTACCTCGTGTGTTCAGGATTTTCCGATTGATAAGAATCTTAAAAATGTCACAACGAATTTGATTGATCAAAACGGAAATGAAAAATATTTTAACAAAGTAATCGCAGGTAAGACAACGGTAATAGCTTTCATTTACACAAACTGCCCTGATATTTGCCCGATGACCACTCACAACATGCAGCTTGTTGATGAAAAATTTTTGAAAGAAAACATCACCAACATTAATTTTGTAGTCGTTTCATTTGATCCGGAAAGGGATACCCCGGAAGTATTAAATAAATTTGCCGCGATCCGTGATATTGATTTGAAACGCTGGGGTTTTTATACTGGTGATAAAACATCAATTGAAGAACTAATGGATGAGTTTGAAGTAAAAGCATTTCCTTCAGACACATCTTATTCAAGCGAAGGGAAACTTAGATACTCAATGATCCACACTGATAGAATTTCTTTGATTGATTCTGAAGGCAGGCTGCGTAAATATTATTCCGGCAGTAAATTAAATCTTGATGAACTTTATAACGACATAAAAAAATTAGAGGACTAATATGAAATATTTTTTGTTTTTACTAATTCCACTTTTCATTTTTGCCGGCAATGATAATATAAAAGTCACTAACACCTGGTTCAGACTTGTGTCAGAAGGAATGACCACAGGATTATTTTTTACTGTTGAAAATACGGGCGATAAGCCCGATACACTATACAATATCTCAAGCAATATTTCTGATGAACTTGAAATTCATGAAACTTACTCCAAAGGAAATGATCAGATGGGAATGAGGCAAGTGGATTTTATTGTCATACCTGCGAAGAGTACTTTTGAATTTAAACCACGTTCATTTCACGTAATGGTATTTGAGGTTAAGAAAGATATGCCCGAAGGCAGTGAAGGTGAGTTTACTCTTTATTTCAAACAAGCAGGAAAAATAAAAATTATTGCGGTATCAAAAGAGGTATAGGAATAAGATCATTTGGTCAGGAATTGTTAATAAATTCCATAAGCTTCAACAAAGTGCTGGTATTCTTCTTCGAATGATTCAGTTCGGTGATGATCTTCCTGGTCGTTAATGTATTCAACAACTTTCTGAATATTTGAAGGTGACACAGAAAATGTACCATAACTTTTTTCCCAATGAAAATCTTTTTCAAAAAAGTTTTGCTCGTTCAGCCAGGCGGCTGCAGCGTTTCTGATCTTATTCACAAGTTCATCAATTGAATAATGAAGCTGCAAGTCAACAAGCATATGCAAATGCTCTCCGATTGCTGAACATGATTTGATTTTTATATCATTCATCTCACCAAAGTGAAAGAGAAAGTTTCTCAACTTCAATGCGACTTCCTTGTGAGAAAATAATTTTTCCTCTTCGTGAGTCGAAATAATTATGTGAAGCCAGCATTTTGCTACTGTATTTGATCCCATTAAACTTCTCCTGAATAAAAATATTTCTTTTCTTTCACAAACTAAATCTAATCTGGTTAATTTCCACTAATTTTTCTTCCTGCCACTCACCCGGTTTAAGATTGCCAAGGCTCCACTCACCTATCTTCACCCTGATCAATCGAAGCGTAGGATAACCAATGTTTGCAGTCATTCGCCGCACCTGTCTATTTCTTCCCTCAGTAATTATTATTGAGAGCCAGGTAGTGGGAATATTTTTTCTTTTACGGATTGGTTCGGAACGTGCCCAAATGGATGGTGGATTAATTAGCTTTACGATTGCAGGTAATGTTAATCCATCATTTAGTTCAACACCAACTCGTAATTTATCTAAGGTTGATTCCTCAGGAACTCCCTCTACCTGCACAAGATATTCTTTCGGCATTTTATGTCTGGGTTCTGAAATTAAATGCTGAATTCTTCCGTTATCTGTCAACAAGATTAAACCCTCACTAGCATAGTCCAATCTACCCGCAGCATATATATTTTTTATATTGATAAAATCAGCGAGAGTTTTTCTGCCGCCGCCATCAGTGAATTGTGTGAGGACTTTATATGGCTTGTTAAATAAAATTAATCGGCTCATTAGACTAAATGATTACTTGATAAAATAGATTATGGAAACAGCAACACCAATAATTACTACAAATATTCTAAGAGTGTCAGATTTTATCTTGCCGGCAACCCTGCCCCCTAATGCACCCCCCAATAAAGCACCGATAGACATAACAACTGCTGTAATCCATACAACCTGATCGGAAAACATAAAGTAAACAGCCGCCGATATATTTACACTTAATGATAAAACTTGTTTGACAGCATTCAACTTAGTAAGTGAATCATCAAGCATAAGTCCAAGAACTGCAAGAATAATTACGCTTAATCCTGCGCCAAAGTACCCACCGTAGATCGAAGCTATTGTGATTGAAATTACTACCCATGCTTTAGTTGATAATTCCTTTGAATATTTCCCACCCCGTTTGACCAGCCACTGCCGTAATGGAATTTGAACAGCAAGTAATATTGAGGCAAATAAAATCAGATATGGTATAAGCCGAGCAAATACTTTTGCTCCTGTATTCAAGAGGAGCAGCCCGCCGGCTAGCCCGCCAAATATGCTTGCAGGTATCAAAAAAATCAAGATTGATTTTTGATTTTTAAGATCATTGGATTGTGCATGCGCGCCTCCAAAGTATCCGGGACATAGAGCAATTGTGTTTGTGATGTTTGCGGCAACCGGGGGGATACCCAAAGCAGTAAGTACAGGGAATGTAATCAGCGTACCGCCCCCTGCAAGAGCATTAACTGCACCTGCAGCTAAAGCGGCAAAAAAGACAATTACTAATTCATATTCAGTTAACATAAAACCAATTCAACTCAGTATTGCAAAATTTATTTATTAAGATATGATATTTACATAAAGATTTGGAAGAATTCAAAGTGTTTAAGGTGGGGAGTAATTTATTACAAATAGAAAGATGCAGAGTAAAATACTCTGCATCTTTAAAGAGAAATATTATTTCACTCGGAATGCATGCATTTCCATCGTTTTCATTTCATTGCCATCCTGTTCCATGTACATTTCCATATATTCATGATCATCATCAATGTGTTTCATGATTTCCTTCACTCTCATCTCTTTTCCAGTTGGATCTGTAGACGTGCCTCGATAAGTAATTGTATGGGTCGCTTCATCCATCGTACCTTCAAGCATCATGATGCCTGTTCCGAAATTATCAATCCACGTTGAGAAGAATTTTTTCTTCGCATTATCATAGCCTGTGATTTCCATTCCGTGGAAAGGCATTCCAGTATATTCACCTTCAAACTTGCCAAGGAAATATCTACCATCCATAATGGATTCGTACTTCATCTTACCTTTGGATTCTGTAGGCGGCTGTGAAGGATCCATCCACATTTTCATTTCGGTATTCCACTCCCCTACCATTCCGGACATCATTTTGTGCATAGCACCGGGGGTCATAAATTCCTGCCAGGCTTTCATCATGTCTTCATTTTGTGCTAATGAAAAACTATTAAAGCCTACGAACAAAAAAAGTACTGCGAACAATGAACGAGTTTTCATAAGAACCTCTCTTAGTTTGTTTAAATAATTATTTGATTAGACACGCTGAAGCAACTTAAGATGAAAACTTAAATAATTCAAGTAAAAAATGATGAATGCGATCTGGAGAATTCAAATTTTGAATGACGAAGTTAATACTGAATTTATTATTTATCGTATTTCCCGGCTTAAAAATTTACTGGTGATACTTTTTCTATTTTTAACTATTTGTTCGGGGGTTCCTTCTGCAATTATCTCTCCCCCGCTTTCACCGCCGCCCGGACCAAGGTCTATTATCCAGTCCGCTAATTTTATTACGTCAAGATTATGCTCAACTACCACAACTGTATTGCCTTTATCAACAAGTTTGTTGAGGACTTTCATCAGAATGTTTACATCCTCAAAATGTAAACCTGTGGTTGGCTCATCAAGAATGTAAAGAGTTTTTCCAGTACTAACTTTACTTAACTCAGTTGCAAGTTTTACGCGTTGTGCTTCACCGCCGGAAAGTGTTGTAGCCTGCTGACCAAGTTTAATATATCCTAGCCCTACATCGTGTATAGCTTTTATTTTTCTTTTGATCCTTGGGAGATCCTCGAAAAATTCGAGTGCTTCATCAATGCGCATTTCTAAAATATCTGAAATAGATTTTGTCTTATACAAAACTTCGAGAGTTTCACGGTTGTATCTTTTACCTCGGCACACATCGCAGAGCACATAAACATCGGGTAGAAAATTCATTTCAATTTTTTTTAGCCCGTCACCTCCGCATTCTTCACACCTTCCGCCGGATACATTAAAGCTGAAACGACCTGTGGCATAACCTCTCATTTTAGATTCGGGCATTTGAGCAAATAGATCACGGATAAAAGTGAAAAGGCCAGTGTAAGTAGCGGGATTCGATCTCGGCGTTCTGCCAATTGGTGATTGATCTATCTCGATTACTTTATCTATATTTTCCAATCCTTCAATCGAATGATAAGGAAGAGGCACCGTGCGGGATTTGTAAATCTTATTCATTAATATTTTAACCAGTGTTTCATTAACTAACGAAGACTTGCCTGAGCCGCTTACTCCGGTTACAATAGTTAATGTTCCAAGTGGAATTTTAAGATTAACTTTTTTAAGATTATTTCCAGAAGCTCCTTTAAGTTCAATATAATTTTTATTTCCTTTTCTTCGCTCGAGTGGAATAGAAATTTCTTTCCTGCCTTTAAGATAATCAAGCGTCAAGGAATTTATTCCGTTAGAAGAATTTAACAAAGCTTCTCTTTCACCAGCAAGGCAAACCTCTCCGCCATGCACTCCTGCACCGGGACCAAGATCAACAATATAATCAGCACTTTCTATTGTTTCTCTATCGTGCTCAACAACAATAACGGTATTGCCAAGATCACGAAGATTCTTTAATGAATTTATCAATTTAATATTATCGCTTTGATGAAGCCCGATTGAAGGCTCGTCAAGCACATATAAAACACCAGAAAGCTGCGAGCCAATCTGAGTGGCTAATCTAATCCGCTGACTTTCTCCCCCTGAAAGAGTTCGAGCTGAACGATTGAGAGTTAAATAATCCAACCCGACATTTAAGAGAAAAAATAATCGCTCGGTAATTTCTTTGAAGATTGGTTTAGCAATTATCGCTTCACGACCACTTAAATCAAGTGAGCTAAAAAATTCATGACAACGCTTAATGGAAAGGTTAGTTATCCCAGTGATATTCTTTCCATTAAAATGAACAGAAAGAGATTCCTTCCGAAGTCTTCCCCCTCCACAAGTTGAACAAGGGACAGTATTCATAAATGACTCAACCCAATCACGGATATTATTGGAGGTTGAAGTATTATAAAAATTTTTAAGATAATTAATTAACCCGGAAAAACTATGCAGATAAGTAACCGGCTTGCTATTTCCATAGTTGTAGGTAAAAGATATTTTTTCCTTTGTACCGTTAATAAGAATTTCTTTTTGTTCGGTTGTCAAATTTTTAAGAGGAGTATCAAAATCAAAACCAAATTTTTCAGCGATGGACTTTAGTTGATTGAAGAACCATATTGAACGAGGCTTTCCAAGTGCGGCTATCGCTTCTTCATTAATTGATTTATTCCAATCAGGAATTATTAGATTCATATCAAGCTCTTTTTTCTCGCCAAGTCCTTCGCAATCTTTACACGAACCGTATGGGGAGTTGAATGAAAATGAATTTGGCGCAAGCTCTTGATAACTTATTCCGCAATCCAAACAAGCCAAGTGTTTGCTGAATATAGAATCCTTTACACCATCATTAATTATCACAACCCCATCCCCATAATTAAGAGCTACGTCAACCGATTCGGTTAATCTTTTCCTGGAAGCTTCAGAAGCTGAAAGTTTATCAACAACAATTTCAATATTATGTATTTGATACCGATTAACATGAAAACCGTCAATAATTTCATGGAAATTACCATCAACTCGAACTTTAACAAAGCCATCAGAAGCAATCTGCTCGAAAAGTTCCCTGTAATGCCCCTTCCTTCCCCGAATCATCGGAGAGAGAACATTAATTTTTTTACCGTTATTAGCTGCAATAATTGAATCAATTATTTGAGAAGAAGACTGCTTTGAAACTGGCTTACCGCAATTATAACAATGTTGAACGCCAAGCCGTGCAAAAAGTAAACGCAAGTAATCATAAATTTCTGTAACTGTTCCAACGGTGGAGCGTGGGTTGCCGCTTGTAGATTTTTGTTCAATTGAAATTGCAGGGCTTAAGCCTTCAATCAAATCAACATCCGGTTTTTCAAGCATATCGAGAAATTGCCGGGCATAAGCCGAAAGCGATTCGATATATCTCCTCTGCCCTTCAGCATAAATTGTATCGAATGCGAGAGATGATTTTCCAGAGCCTGATAAACCGGTGACTACCGTAAATGAATCACGTGGAATATCAAGGTCAATATTTTTTAAGTTATGTTCGCGTGCACCGCGGATAATTATTGTATCTTTTTCCAATGGATATTTATATTTTTTAATTCAATCAATTATATTAGGAATAGCAGTTCAGATAATCAAATATTTTTGTAATGGATCTGTCACAAGCCAATAATTATGAATTATGTAGCTGAAATCAGAACAATAGGTAAAACGGTAGAATTTGAATTCAAGGAAAAATCATCCGGATTTCTCGCAATATTATTTCCTATTCAGAATGAAGATGATTTTAAGAATTCACTTTTAAAAATTAAGAAAAAATATTTCGACGCTACTCATCACTGCTATGCTTATCGTTTGCACGATGGGTCTTTTAAATATTCGGACGATGGCGAACCTGGTGGAACTGCCGGGGTTCGTATTCACAATGCGCTTACTCATTTTGGTGTTACAGATGCCGCAATTATTGTGGTGCGATATTTTGGTGGTACAAAACTTGGTGTTGGACCACTTGGCAAAGCATACTATCATGCTGCATTTTCTGTTGTCGAAAAGAGTAGTCTGATAACTAAATACGCTTATAAAAAATTTATTTTCACTGTTGATTTTACTGATATGAATATCGTTCATAAAATAATTGATGACTATAGTGGAAAGCTTTTAACTACTAATTATTCGGAGAAAGTTTCATTTGAAGTCTTATTTAAAAAATCTGATCAACTCAAAATAGAATCAAAATTAAAGGAATATTCAGAAAGTACATTGATTTATTCAGTAACTCAGGAAGTGGAATTTTTATAAACTTCAGACATAATAGTTCATAATGGACTTCAAAAGAAAAATTTAGATAGTGAAAGATTCTTCTTGACTTAATTTTAATGTTTAGCGATTTTTGCTATCATCAATTAAATATTTAGGGGACTTATGGACGAAATAAATAGCATAAATAGCACTGCTGAAAAATTAGCCAGTTTAACTTTCAGCTTGTTAGCAAATTGTCAGGAAAAAGAAATCAGATTAGCCGAAGCACACAAACTTACGCAAGCTGAATTCCGATGCCTGAGATTGTTTGGCGCTGAAGAAAGCGTGAACAATAAACAAATCGCCGAAAGAATGAATCTCAGTCCAAGCCGGCTTACGCGAATTATAGATGGCTTAGTTCAAAAGGAATATGTTCTTCGTGAGATTGATCCAAGCGACAGGAGAAATATGAGAGTTTTCCTTTCGAAGAGGGGGATGGCTCTTGTGCAGCAATTAAATAATGCTTATCTCAATATTCATAGAGAAATTCTTCAGGATATTGATGAGGCTCAGCACCGCCCGCTTATTACTGCAATGACTCATTTGCTTTCAGCTTTGGAGAAGTGGATCGCTAAAACATAGCCGATTTATTTTTTTATTATTTAAAGAGAGTCGTAAGACTCTCTTTTTTATTGCAGCTCATTTCTCTTTAATGCATTCAAATATTTCTTAGTCCATTCAAGATCTTCAAACAGCGTTCTTAATTTCGCAAAAGCCTCCGAGTTTAAATCGAGAAATTCAACTCTAAATTTTTTTTGCGTTTGCTCATCTATTAATGCAACAATATTTTTTAATTGATCAGTCGCCTTCAAAATATTATCTGAATAATCTTTTTTAATATTATCTATATTCTGATAATCTGAATTTCCTGCAGCGGTAATTAAAACGCGGGCTAATCCGTTTAGATATTTTGAGGTGAAACTTAACTCTTCCAAAAGCTGAAGTTTATCTTTAGCGATACAAATATCAAACAGCAGATGAAGTGCATCACGGTTCTTTATTTTTTGCTGAGAAAATTTATCAACTGCTTTTAATAATTCGATACCACTTGAAAGACTTAATTCATTCATAAGATTAGTTCAAATTTTTATTCCGATCCCCAATCCATCACCAATGGGTTGAATAGAGCTCCTTAAATTAGGCTGAGTTAAAAATATCTTGTTGAATTCTCTTATTTGATTAGTTGAAATCTTATATTCAGCAGGAACACTTTTAGCGGCAGCTAATCCGTGCCATAAAAGATTATCAACAACGATTACTCCTCCCTTCTTTAAAAGAACGACTGAGTAATCCAATAATCTTTTATAATCCTTTTTATCAGCATCCAAAAAAATAAAATCATATTTCTTTGCAAGCTGAGGAATAATGTTGAAAGCTTCTCCTTTGAGAATGTGGATCCGATCTTTCAGCCCCGCTTTTTCTATAAAACTTTCGGCAAGCGAAATATTATCTTCACTTTTTTCAATCGTATCAACGATTCGTTTCTTCTTTAATAATCTTGCAATTCGAATGGAGGTGTAAGCGATAGCTGTTCCAATCTCCAATACTCTTTTTGGTTTATGAACCAGAATCAATTGTTCAATAAACTCTGCTGAAGATTTGGCAAGAATCGGAATATTTTTTTCAACAGCTAATTTTTCCATTTCCAACAATAAATCATCTTTATTTGAATAAAATTGAGAAAGGTAATTTTGCTGCGCAGGATAAATAATTCGACTAATCATTTCATCTCCATTTCCTTCATCGTTACTTTAAAAGAATAAGCTTTCTGCCAAATTGCTGTCCGTTAAGTTCAACTAAAAAATAATAAACCCCGCTTGCACACAAATATCCGTTGTCAGAATAACCATCCCATTCAATAAAATTCTCCCCATCGGAGGTGGTGAACTCAAATGACTTTACTCTTTGTCCAGTTGCATCAATAATCATGAGCTTTAATTTTTCATTCCCCGCTGATTTATAATTAAACCGAACGGTATTATGATCTGAAGGAATATAAGGATTGGGATAAAGTTCACTAATTATATAATCACCAACAAAAGCAGGCAGCGAAAGATTGAGCGCAATTTCCAAGTCACCGTAGCTGAATTTATAATTGGTATTTAACGGCTCACGAATTGTATTGCCAGAACTATCGTTAAATGAAAAATAGAATTGAACCAATTCATTATCAAAATACGCCGGGACTTCAACATTGTATTTGTACAAATTATCAAAACTCATCGACAAAGAGTTGTTTTGTCCGTCCTTGCCGATAAAATTAACCTTTACCGAACCCGGGACAATAGATGTATTATTAAAAAATATTTTATTTAGAATAAATGAATTTGTAATTCTTTGAAGGTTGGGGTATGAAATAGCATTTATTGCAGACACTAAACCATATCCTCGTTCATTATCCGGTGATTCGGCATTATCGGAAGTTTCCATTAGGATGCTTCTTACCTGATAATTTGTAAGATGTGGATAAGTAGAAAGTAAAAGCCCCGCAACACCGGCAACAATAGGCGCTGCGGCAGACGTACCGCTGTTAAATTGATAGCCGCTGAACTGCGAAGCAATCACTCCCCACACAGATGTTCCCATCGCAACAACCTCAGGCTTAATTCTCCCATCGAATGATGGACCTCGGCTGCTGTATGTATCCACATTGTTATTGCTTGTTACTGCTCCGACAGAAAGTACATTAAAAGCATCAGCCGGCGAAGTAATATAAAACCAGGGGGAGGTTCCTTCGTTACCTGCTGATGTTATCGTGACTATTCCTCTTTCAAAAGCAAGATTGACCGCTTGACTAACGATGGTAGTATTGCCATTCATATCTGAATACGAATAAGAAAAATCAGCTGCATCAAATTCGCTGTAACCAAGGGAACTGCTTACAATATCAACGCCAATAGAATCCATCCATTCAAGTGCGGCGGCGTAATTATCTTCTTCAACGTGAGTCTCGCTTCGTATGTCTTCTGTTTTTGCAAGCACGAAGTCAGAGCCAAATGATGCGCCTATCAGTGAGCCGTCTTTAAATCCGCCGACAATTGATAAAACATAAGTACCGTGACTATGCTGTGATGTATTATCTTCAGCTTCATTTGCAGTGATGCTGTCCTTAAAAATAAAATCATATTCTGCTAAAACATCTGTGTTGATCAATGCTTCGTGTTGGTGCCAGTTGAAGCCTGTATCGAGCAGACCAATGATCACTCCCTCCCCCGTAATCCCTTTTGAATGGACTTGTGGAATTCCCGAAAGATTAAGCTGTGTATATGAATTTCCGTAAGATAATTCTTGTGCGTCTGCAGGTTTCTTTAGTTGTTGTTGGGTATTAATGACGTCGTTTTTATAAATCAAAGATTTCACCGGAACTATTTTTTCAACGAAATAAAGATTCTCAACTATATTCTTTTGCGTTTCGTTTAGATAGGCCGTCATTGCATTAAACCATTTAAGTTTGTTCTCAATCTTAATTGCCTTTGAAATTATTATTTGAACATACTCTTCATTTAAAGGCAGGTCTTCAAATGAAAGGAGGTGATCTTCATCAAGAGTTTTTTTTCTTCGCTCAATACTTTTTTGACTAATATGTGTGAGTGCATTTTGATATTCATCGCTCTGTTTATTTAGAGTCTGATTTCTGTCAATGCCTTTATCTTTAAAATAAATAAAGTATTTTGTCTGAGCAGGCAAGCACAAAGGAATCAGGAAAACGAATAATACTAATGTTTTGATTTTCATATTATAAAAAGTAGTTATTGTTGAAATGTATTATGAATATTTATTCATCAATTTGCAATACCGCAAGGAATGCCTCCTGTGGGATTTCAACATTACCGACTTGCTTCATTCTTTTCTTACCTTCCTTTTGTTTCTCTAATAATTTTCTCTTTCGAGTTATATCACCACCGTAGCATTTGGCAAGTACATTTTTCCTTAGTGCTTTCACCACAGATTTGGAAATTACTTTTGTACCAAGAGATGCTTGAATAGTTATCTCAAACATTTGTCTCGGAATTAAATCTTTTAACTTTGCGCACACCTTCCTTCCCCAATCATACGATTTACTTCGATGAACGATCATTGAAAGTGCATCAACAGGTTCACCATTAAGAAGGATATCAAGCTTGACTAAATCAGATTTCTGATAACCAATAAATTCATAATCCAGTGAAGCATAACCGCGCGTGGTTGATTTTAGCTTGTCGTAGAAGTCAAAGATTATTTCTGCGAGCGGAATTTCAAACTGAAGGTCTGCTCTTGTTGGATCAAGATAGGTTGTATTTTTGTACGTGCCGCGTTTTTCCATCGCAAGCTTCATGATATTTCCGACATACTCGCTCGGTGTAACTATCTGAGCTTTAACATAAGGTTCTTGAATATCATCAACATCACCGGGCGGGGGCATCTCTGCAGGATTATCAACAACAATTCTCTCACCTTTTTTGTTATAGATATAATATTCAACATTTGGCAGTGTTGCAATGATTGTCTGATTAAACTCTCGGCGTAATCTTTCCTGAACAATTTCCATGTGCAGCATACCTAAAAATCCACAGCGAAAACCAAAACCAAGCGCTACAGATGTTTCAGGCTGATAGATCAAGGCTGAGTCATTCAGCTTATATTTTTCAAGTGCATCGCGTAAGTCCTCAAAGTCTTCCGTTACTGTTGGATAAAGGCCGCTGTAAACCATTGGTTTAACCTCTTTGTAGCCGGGCAGGGGTTCTGCTGCACCGTTGCGGGAGTGTGTAACCGTGTCGCCGACTTTAGCATCATGAACATCTTTCATTCCCGAAATCAAATAGCCTACATTTCCCGCACTTAATAATTCAGTTTTAATTTTACGCAAGCCGAGTACACCAATTTCTTCGGCGATCATTTCTTTATTTGTAGCGAAGAATTTTATTTTATCTCCGGTGCTTATTGTTCCGTTGAATAATCTTATATATGCAATAGCGCCGCGATATGGATCAAAAACCGAATCGAATATGACCGCCTGCAATTTCCCTTCGGGATCGCCTTTGGGTGGGGGAATCTTTTCTACTATCTTATCTAATAAATCTTCTATACCGATTTTTGATTTGGCACTGACTAACAGTATTTCATTTTCATTGCAGCCTATAAGATCAACTATTTGCCCTTTCACTTTATCCACCTCTGCGCTCGGTAAATCTATTTTATTTATAACAGGAATAATTTCCAACCCGGCATCAATTGCAAGATAAAGATTGCTAATTGTTTGAGCTTCCACTCCCTGCGCTGCATCAACAACGAGCACTGCCCCCTCGCACGCAGCTAACGATCGGCTTACTTCATAAGTAAAATCAACGTGACCGGGAGTGTCAATCAAATTCAAAATATATTCTTGATTATCCCTCGCAATGTATTTCATTTGAATGGCGTGAGATTTAATTGTAATCCCGCGCTCGCGCTCCAGATCAAGATCGTCAAGAATCTGAGCCTTAGCTTCCCGCTTAGTAATTGTTCCCGTCTGCTCGAGCAGGCAGTCGGCTATAGTGGATTTACCGTGATCGATATGTGCAATTATGCAAAAATTTCTAAAGTTTAACATTAATCTCTCTAAATTGGATTGCTAATATAAAGACGGGCGCAGTTTGTTAAAAGACCTCAGCTTCTTTAACCATACTATGAAAAACATTGATTCATTTCAGATTGCTAATTCTGAAAAAGGAAGTCAAATTGTAAATGCTATAGACCGCGGCTTATTACGCAAGTGTGCTTATATATTTATTATAAGAATCAATTATTATACCCTCTCTAAGTGCAAACTCCGATATTCTCATCTCATCAATCCTAAATACTTTAAAGATATGTTCAAGAATCAACAATCCTGCAGGAAGAATATCCGCACGTTTTGCTTCCATTCCGGGGATGGCTAATCTTTCATCTTTAGTTTTTCTATTCAGTACTTCATTAAGTACAATTCGAAAATCATCAGCAGTTATCACAAAGTCGTTCATTGTTTTGGGCGGCTTTTCTTTATTTAAAGACGAAATAATGAATGCAACAGATTGTATTGTTCCCGATGCGCCAATGGCTGCGTCATACTTCATATTCTGATAAGGAATTGAATGTTCATTAAAAATTTTTTCGATATAGCTTCGGCATTCGTTAATATTTTTAACTGTAAGAATATGTTCAGGGAAGAGCATTTTAGAAAGACGGACGGCTCCAAGTTTTAGGCTATCAACAAAATTGATATTGCCAGCTTGCGAATAAATAACTTCAGTACTTCCCCCTCCAATATCAAAACAGATTGCATTTTTTTTATTTAGACCCAGAGCCTTATCTATACCTAAATATATGAGTTCCGCTTCGTGCTTGCCGTCAATTACTTCAACTTCAATTCCTGTTTCAACTTTTACACGATCAATAAAATAATTTTTATTCCTCGCTTCGCGGATTGCGCTTGTTGCTACGGCTCTTGGTTTGGAATGGTAATAATCTGCAAGCTGTTTAAAATTATTTAAGAGATAAATCGTTTTTTGTATTTCTTCTTCGGAAATTTCGTCCAAACTTCCTTCAGAACCGGCAGCTAATCTTACTACCTCCCTTTCCTTGTCAAGGTATTTGAATGAACCATCTTCTTTTATTTCAACAATAATCATGTGAAAGGAGTTTGTTCCCATATCAATTGCTGAAAATATTTTTGGTGTCATTACTTTTTCTGATTATCTAAAATAGATTTACAAAGTTGAAAAACATCAGCCGGAAGAACGTCATCAATTAATTCTGATTTACGAAGGAAGAATTTATTGATGCCAATCGGCGCCCAATTCAACGGGTTTGTTGGTCCAAATATGCTTATTTGTGGAGTGTCGGTTGTTCCGGCTGCGTGCATTACTCCGGTATCATTACAAATAAACAAATCACTTTTAGAAATTAAAGACGCAACCGCAGTTATCCGCTGATTCAGGAAAGTATAAATTTTAATCGGAGAGTTTGCCAGGATAAAATTTATTTCATCTCGATCAGTACCGGTGCCGGTTAAATAGAATTTAACTTTATAATTTTTTTGAAGTAATCCGATTAGTGTTATGTAATTTATTAGCGCCCATCTGTTTTGCGGTTTGCCGGCACCAACGTGCAGACCTACAAGATATTCTTTACCGTCCCAATTAATTTTAGAGATAAAATTATTTGCAATTAATTCATCATTTCTATCCAAAGTTAATTCTGATCTAAAATCTTCAGTGGAGATACCAAACGGTCTTACAATATCAATAATCCGATCTGCGATATGACAATCGTGATACTTTCTCCAATCAAGTTTGATTCTTCTATCAAATAGAAAAGCACTATCATTCACTTTGCCGTCTAATGACGCAGGACCAATCCTTATATTAGATTTTGAAAATCTTGCAAGCAGATTACTTGTTAAGGAAATTGAGACTGTTACAGGTACAATCACAACGTCATAGCCGGTTCTAAGAATTTGATAAAGTTTTTTAAGATAATGGAATTGAAACAATTTGCTTTTATCAAACACAAATAACTTTGAGATGAATTTATTTTGAACTGCAGCGTAGTTTTGCGGGCTTGCAATTAAAGTAACATTTGCTTCAGGATATTTTTGTTTGACTGCCTTGAACAGCGACACCCCGGCAAACATATCACCGAGCTGATTATGCTGCCTGATGATGAGAATTTTTTTGGGGCTTCCTAAATCGAAGCTGTCATTTTCTTTAAGCGAGAGAAATATTTTTAAGAAGAATAATATTAAGCTTGAAAATATTTTTTCATACTTCATATAATCTATTTACCGGCTTTTTTTTTCGGCTCGTCATTTTTTTCAATGTGATGTGCATCTTCAATATCCCGATATTTACTTTGTTCATTTTTCTGCCGGTTAAGATTTGAATAATTTTTTCTGGAAGCATCCAGTGATGCTTT
>DAOLIQ010000054.1:0-23114 GCA_035328465.1 Ignavibacteriaceae bacterium
TAAAAATCTTTTGATTTTCTCTCCTCCAAGTTGTAATATAACAACTGTTTATTTACCCGGTATATTCTATAAATTTTAATCAGGATAATTATGTTGAATACTGAAATCAGAAAGTTTTTTAATCTCTTCTTACTCGGGATAACTTTCGTAGTCAATCAATTAGCTGCACAGCCTATTAAAGAATTATCATCTTCAGAGATCAAAATCGCACTGCAAAAATTGAACACTCTCGGCAGTGTGTTATACATCGCTGCGCATCCTGACGATGAGAACACTGCGGTGCTTTCTTATTTTTCTTACGGACAAAAATTAAGAACCGGGTACCTCGCTCTAACACGCGGGGATGGGGGACAAAACTTAATCGGCAGCGAACAGTCTGAATTACTTGGTGTTATTCGAACTCAAGAATTACTCGCCGCTCGAAGGATAGACGGAGCAGAACAGTATTTTTCACGGGCCATTGATTTTGGCTATTCAAAATCTTCTGATGAAACTTTGGAAATTTGGGATAAACAAAAAATATTATCAGATGTAGTTTGGGTTATTAGAAAATTTAAACCGGATGTTATCATTACACGTTTTCCGACAACAGGTGAAGGCGGACACGGACATCACACTGCTTCCGCCATTCTTGCTCTCGAAGCCTTCCAATTGGCGGCTGATCCAAATGTTTTTCCCGAACAATTAGAATTTGTCAGCACCTGGCAGACTAAAAGAATTTTTTGGAACGCCTGGCTTCCACAGAATAATGAAAGTTATAAAGATTCAACTGGAATTATAGCTTTAGACATCGGACAATATAACCCCCTGCTTGGGAAATCTTATGTGGAATTGGCTGCCCTCAGCCGAACGATGCACAAAAGTCAGGGCTTCGGCGCCGAAGGCAGACGCGGCGAATTTTTTAATTACTTCAAGCTCCTGGGTGGTGATCCTGCACAAAATGATTTACTGGAGAATATTGATCTTTCGTGGTCGAGAGTTGCGGGAAGTGAAAAAGTTTCACAACTGCTGATGGAAGCAGAGAAGAAATTTAATCCCGATGATCCTTCATCAATTTTAGAAATATTAGTACAAGCTTATTCTGAATTGCAAAAATTAGATAATTCTTATTGGCGTGAAATAAAAACAAAAGAGTTGAGTGAGGTGATTAGAGCTTGTTCCGGAATTTGGTTGGAAGCCATCGCCGGTGATTATAGCACTTATCCTAATGGGAAAATTAATCTCTCAACCGGAATTGTTAATCGATCGGGTTTTCCGATCACTTTAAAAAATATTTTTCTTGCCGATCTTAATGTATTAAGTGATTTGAACATCGTTCTGCTAAATGGGAAGTTTCAGAAAAATGATTTTGAGATTCCAATACGAGAGGCAATGCAGTACTCGCAGCCATATTGGCTTATTCAACCCCCTTCAAAAGGAAGTTTCAATATTGAAAGACAAGTTGAAATTGGTATGCCTGAGAAGTCCTCATCACTTATTGCATCATTCGTCCTAGATTTTAATGGCACCGGGATAACGTATAAAACTCCCGTATTATTCAGGTGGGTAGATCAGGTTGAAGGGGAAAATTATAGGGCGGTTGAAATTACACCACCTGTTACTATTAATATTAACGATAAAGTTTATTTATTCGCTGATGATACTCCGAAACTAGTTGAAGTCAGTATAACAAATCATAAAGATAGCTCAGCCGGTAAGCTATCATTAAATATCCCTGCCGGATGGAAAATCGAACCTCCTTATTATAATTTTTTTCTAACTAAAAAAAATGAAAAGAAAAATTTTTCATTTAATATTTATCCTCCGGCAAATGAAGAGGTCACTGATGTTTCTGCAATGGTAAATATTAACGGAAATAAATACTCAAAAAGTTTAATTCGAATTAATTATTCTCACATCCCCATCCAGACTTTACTTCCCGAAGCTAAATCAAAATTTGTTCGGCTGCATATAAACAAAAACATTCAAAACATTGGTTACATCATGGGCTCGGGTGATGAAATTCCTGATTATCTTCGACAGCTTGGATACAACTGCACGCTTTTAACCGACACCGACATTGAACAAAAAGATTTATCTTCGTTCGATGCTATTGTTTCCGGAATTAGAGCCTATAACACAAGAGACCAATTGACAAATCTTCAACCAAAAATATTGGATTATATTTATAACGGGGGAACATTCCTTTCACAATACAATACGAACAGAGATATTCTAATTAATCCCGGACCTTATCCATTTAGTATATCACGAGAAAGAATAACTGTTGAAGATTCGCCTGTTGATATTTTAAATCCCACACATTTAATACTCAACACCCCAAATAAAATAACGGTAAATGATTTTGATAACTGGATTCAGGAGCGTGGATTATACTTCGCGGATAAGTGGGATGTTAAGTATGAAACCATTCTCGGTTTCACAGACCCTGGTGAAAAGGAACAAACTGGCGGCATACTTATTTCAAAATATGGCAAAGGAACTTTTATTTATACAGGCTTATCTTTTTTCCGACAGATTCCTGCCGGAATTCCAGGAGCATTTAAACTTTTTATAAATCTAATTTCATATAAAAATGGAAACGGATAAAGTTAAAATACTCGATGATACTCCCCCGCCTTTCTTGAAGAAGTGGCGAAATATTTATTTGCTGATCCTGATTGATCTTGGCTTAATGACATTCCTGCTATACTTATTTTCACGAGCCTTTGAATGAGCACAATTGATTGGGTTGTTCTTGCTGCATTTATTTTATTCATTGTCATCTATGGAAGCATAAGCACGAGAAAGACCAATTCAATCAGAAGTTATATCCTCTCCAATAAGTCAACGCGATGGCAAACAGTAGCTTTGTCAATAATGGCAACACAGGCAAGTGCAATTACTTTTATTTCCACCCCCGGTCAAGCTTACACAGACGGAATGGGTTTTGTGCAATTTTACTTGGGTCTTCCACTTGCAATGATAATTTTATCTATTACTGCAGTTCCAATCTTTCATCGTTTAAATGTTTATACTGCTTACGAGTATCTTGAAACAAGATTCGATTTGAAAAATCGTTTGCTTGGCAGTATTTTATTTTTAACACAGCGCGGACTTGCTGCAGGGTTTACAATTTTTGCTCCCTCCCTTGTGCTTTCTGTTATTCTCGGATGGAATATTAGCTTCACAGTAATTATCACCGGTATTCTTGTTATCATTTACACTACAATTGGTGGAACTAATGCTGTGAATAAAACCCATATCTTACAAATGGCAATAATTTTTGTCGGAATGATTGCTGCATTTTTTATGATAATCAATTTGCTGCCTGAGAACATTGGCTTTAACGATGCTTTAAAACTTGCCGGGAAAATGAATAAACTGAATGCATTAGATTTCAGTTTCGATCTTGACAACAAATACACTTTCTGGAGCGGGATTATCGGCGGAACATTTTTAATGCTGTCTTATTTCGGCACGGATCAATCGCAAGTGCAGCGATACCTTGCTGGCAGTTCTGTAAATGAAAGCAGGCTTGGACTTTTGATGAATGGTATTTTAAAAATTCCTATGCAGTTTTTTATTTTATTAATCGGAGTGATGGTATTTGTTTTCTTTCAGTTCATACAACCACCTCTATATTTTAATCCTATCGAAGAAAGGAATCTCCTAAAGAGTGAGCATTCACAAGAGTATTTGTTACTTCAGAATAAATACAAAGAAGTGTTTGAAAAAAAACTTGAATCATCTAAAGAATTACTTGCCGGGGGACACGACAAAAATATTTCCTTTTCAAAAAAAGAAGAACTTAATTTAATTTCGAAGGAGGAAAATAATTTAAGGAACGAAGCAAAGAAGTTGATAAAAAAAGCTAATCCAACTTCTGATATGAACGATACTAATTACATTTTTCTCACATTCGTAATCACCTATTTGCCGGCGGGGCTTATTGGATTGGTACTTGCAGCAATACTTTCTGCCTCAATGTCTTCAACTTCCGCAGAGCTAAATTCATTGGCATCAACTACGGTAATAGATATTTATAAAAGATTAATTAAAAAGGATGCTTCGGATAAGCATTACTTAAGGGTTTCAAAAGCTGCAACGGTTTTGTGGGGTGTTTACGCGATCGGATTTGCGTTATTTGCCAATAGACTTGGGACTTTAATTGAAGCGGTAAATGTTCTCGGCTCGCTCGTTTACGGCACAATACTGGGAATATTTTTAGTGGCATTTTATTTTAAACGAGTCAGAGGAACTCCAACTTTTATTTCCGCATTAATTGCAGAGGTAGTTGTACTTTACTGTTTTATATTTACTTCGATTCCATTTTTATGGTTCAATGTTATAAGCTGTTTTTTAATAATCATATTGGCGAACTTATTTAGTATTGTTAAAAAGAATCCTTCTGTAAAGAGTGTTTAAGAAACTTGAATATGAGTTCAAATTATTACTATAACAATCATTAAATTTATTATAGTAAATATTTAGAATACAAAATGGAAAACGAAAAGAAAATTCAGATCATCCGTGCAGCTTCAAAAAGATTTGCACGTCATAGCTTGTTCAAAACAACATTGGATGAAATAGCGCGTGACTTAAGAATCAGCAAAGCAAGCCTGTATTATTATTTTGAATCCAAGGATCAGCTATTTTATGAAACGGTACGATGGGATGGCGATCAATTTGTAGAAGAAATAAAATCCATCTTTAATAACGAGTCACTTCAAATATTTGAACGCTTCAGCCGCTATTTCGCATTAAAGGATGAGGTTCAGAGTAATCACAAATTATTGTTTGATTTAATATTAAAAGCCGCCGGAGATAATATAAACGAAAAGGAGATTGAGTTATATAAATTTTTTTTACAAAAAGAAGAACAAATAATTAAGCTTGCTTTAAGCCCTGTTTATGCAGGCAGGATTGAGACCATGAATCCGGAATTACCTTCCTTTGTTGTAATGACAAGCTGGGGGTTAATGTTTGGCAATAAGTTGAGAAACATTGAGCCTCGCGAAAAAAGCGCGCACACAAGTGATATGATTCAAAAAACTTTACAGGTTTTATTTGGATAAGTTAATCAGGCTTCAGCATCATCATCATTTTCATCCGCAAAAAAATATTTTTCATACTTATGTTTGACAAGCTGCGCCTCAACAATAAAGAAAACATCTTCTGCAATATTTGTTGAGTGATCCCCTATCCTTTCAAGCTCACGGGACATAACGAGCAAGGCTACAGCCGGTTCGATGTTATCCGGACTTAATTTCATTATTTCTTTTAGTATGCTATGATTTTCTGCATTCAGTTTATCTAATCTGTCATCTGCAACAATCACTTTTTTTGCAAGTTCAGCATTAGAGTTTATGAATGAGTCTATCGAGTCTTTCAACATTTCCTGAGCAAGAAAAAACATTTCTTTTAATTTAGTCTGCTCATAAAATGAAGGTTTCTTTTGAATCAATAAAATACTTTCTGCAATATTCACAGCAATATCACCAATTCTTTCAAGGTTAGTGTTGATAGTCAATGCAGACATAATGTAGCGGAGGTCCATTGCAACTGGTTGTGCAACTGCAAATATTTTCTGACAGATTTTATCAATCTTCAAATCATATTTATCGACTTTGTTGTCACGATCGATTATTAGTTTGGCAATTTCTAGATTCCCTTCTTCCACGGCTTTACTTGCAAACTGAACCTGCTCATCGACAAGGCTGCACATTTTAATAACACGTGTTTTTAATTTTTCAAGATGTTCGTCTAATAAGCGTTCCATTTTATTTCCTTTATATGTTATAAATTAATCTTTGAGTCATAGTTCTTTTATAGCAGATTTTTTTAACTAAATCTATTCTTGCCACAAAGACTCAAAGACACTAATCAACACAAGACACTTCTAATAAATCACATTTGGGCTGCTTCGTCGAGGGTTCCTTGCATTACGATGCAAACCAATCAACCAAATCTGCCAGAGATATAATCTTCAGTTTGTTTCTTTGAAGGATTAGTAAAAATTTTTGTTGTGCGATCAAATTCTACAAGCTCACCAAGATAAAAGAATGCCGTCATATCACTGACACGAGCAGCTTGCTGCATATTGTGGGTAACGATTACAATTGTATATCTCTGTTTTAAATCGTGAATCAGTTCTTCAATTTTTGCAGTTGAAATCGGATCAAGTGCGCTTGCAGGTTCATCCATTAAAATAATTTCGGGTTCAACTGCAAGAGCACGTGCAATACATAACCTTTGCTGCTGTCCGCCTGAAAGACTAAGTGCATTTTCATTCATTCTATCTTTGACTTCATCCCATATTGCAGATTGCATACAAGTTTTTTCTACAATTTCATCAAGCGTCTTTTTATCTTTTACTCCATTAATCTTTGGCCCATAAACTATATTTTCATAAATGGTTTTTGGGAACAGGTTTGATTTCTGAAAAACCATTCCAATATTTTTTCTAAGATTAACAACATCAATATTCTTATCATAAATATTTATACCATCAACAGAAACCTCTCCCTCAATTCGAACATTGTCTATTAAATCATTCATTCTATTCAAAACACGTAAGAAAGTGGATTTGCCGCAGCCGGAGGGTCCGATGAATGCTGTCACTTTTTTATCAGGAATATTTAGAGTAATATTTTTGAGCGCCTGTTTCTCACCATAAAATAGGTTAAGATTTTTTGTAACTATTTTAATTTCTTTCATTGCCATTTCGATTAATAAATTAAAGTCTTCCTAAACTTTTTCTAAACCTATACCTAAAAATAATTGCAGTAATGTTTAATAAAAATGTCAGAGCTATCAGAACCAGCGTTGATCCATATTGAATGGGTAACGTTTTAGTTGGATTAGAAGATTGAGTTGCCAATATAAAAATGTGATAAGCAAGATACATAAACTGCTTTGCAGGGTTAATCATCGGGATGCAATAATCACCAATGCACAAATCAGAGATCGGAAGATTAGGAAGAAAGAATGCAGCACCCAAAAATAAAATTGGTGCCGTCTCCCCCGCTCCTCTACTAATGGCTAAAATTGTTCCTGTCAAAATTCCGGGGCGTGCTTGAGGTAAAACAACATTTTTAATTGTCTGCCATTTAGTTGCACCCAAACCATACGAGGCATCACGATGTGATTTTGGAACCGAGTTTAAAGCTTCGAGAGTGGATACAATTACAATCGGCAGCACAAGCACTGCAAGCGTAGCTGAAGCCCATAGCAAGGCTGGCTGTCCAAACAGCAATCCTGTTTCAAATACATCATCCATTCCCCTTCCTATGAACAGAATAAAAAATCCCAATCCAAATAAACCAAAAACAATTGATGGAACACCGGCAAGATTATTTATTGAAGTTCGAATAATTCTTGTTAGGAAAGAATCTTTGGCGTACTCGTTAAGATAAATCGCAGAGCAAACACCAAGAGGAACAGCAAGTACTATCATAATTAGCGTCACGGCAATTGTTCCGAATACAGCAGGGAAAATGCCACCTTCGGTCATATTGTTTTTAGGATCATCAAAAATAAACTCAACAGATATACTTCCTATTCCCTGCATAACAATTTTTCCAATAAGAAGTAATAGTGCGGCTACAAGGAAGAAGAACATTATTCTGACAATCCAAATAGCTGTTGTTCCAAAAAAATCTTTTTTCTTTTTATGAAGTGATAAGTTTTTTTTATCCATCAAAATGTATTCTTCTTTCTCATCTTATTGATGATAATTTCAGCGATAAGATTTAGAATAAAAGTTATAGCAAATAAAACTATTCCAATAAAAAATAATGAGTAGTAGTGATCCGAACCTTGCGATACCTCCCCCATTTCTGCTGCGATAGTTGCAGTCATTGTTCTTACACTTAAAAAAAGATTTGAGGTAATGTTTGCAGCATTACCGGCAGCCATAAGTACAATCATTGTTTCTCCGATCGCACGTCCAAATCCTAAGATGATGCTTGCGCTGACTCCACTAAATGCCGCAGGAAGAATTACTCTGCTTATTGTTTGCCACTTAGTCGCACCCAGCCCATACGAAGCCATCCGTAATTCATTCGGAATTGAGTGAAGTGCATCCTCGGTTAACGATGCAATAACAGGAATTATCACGAACGAAAGTCCTATTGATGCAATAAATGCATTTAGACGGTTATCGGGATGAAGAAGGTCATTAAAAAACGACGCGCCGATAACTAACATTATAAATCCAATTACGACTGTCGGAATGCCCGCAAACAACTCGATCAATGGTTTTAGAAATTCCTTCCATTTCGGATTTGCAACTTCAGATAGATAAACACCTGCTGCAACACCAAATATTGTTGAAATAATTGTTGCAGGAATTGCGGTCAATAATGTTCCAAGTATCAAAGGTATTAAAGAATATCTTGGTTCATCCGAAGTTGGATACCACTGAAATACTGTTTCCGTTGTGCCATCTGCAGCAGGTCTTGTAGTGTAAAGAAAATCTAAAAGTCCGACATGCTCTAAAGCTTTGAATCCTTCTTTAAATAAAAAGATGAAAATTAAGATGATGAAAACGAGTGCCATCACACCATTTACTGCGAAGAAAAATTTAATCAGAGATTCTTTTGTGCGGGTAAATTTTTTAATTTTTTTCCCGTATCTGGAATCGGAAGATTTAGAATAAAATTCTATTTCTTCCTCGTTTTTATTTTTATCAGTCAGTTTCATCTTAACTTAAATAAGAATTTTTATTTAACTCTCATAAAAAGGAATAATAAAATGTAATTCTTGGAGTAACCGAAGCATCTATTGATCTTCCATTTATTGCTTCATAAGTTTCCACTATTACATTTGGACTGATTGTAACTTTATCAACAGGCTTATAATTCAAACTAAAGATAAACCAGTTTCTTGAATCGCTTTTGAAATCGGTATTGGTGTTAGGATCAAAATAATCATATCTTACAACAGCAGATAACTGCTGAGAAAAATTATATGATCCAAAAAATGATATACCCATTCCGTTTCTATCTTTAACAATTGAGGAGGAACGAATTCCATTTTGAGTTGTATTCAGAAAAACTTCTGCTCCAACTGAAAAATTATCTTTTTCTTTATAACCTAAAAGTAAAGCGTAAGTAAGATCGTTGTTACTTAAGGTTGAAGGCGAAGTTGAATTACTTTGTGGATCGGTAACATCCGGTTTGGATTTGAAATCTCCATAAAGTGTAACTGATAAATTTTTTATTGGATTATATTGAAGGTGAGCGTAGAATCTTTTGTATTTATCTGTTTCAGCTTTGTTACCGGAGCCATTACCAATCATAACCCAATATTTAAACATCCCGTCAGAATCAAGTTTACCCTTTAATGAAACGGCAATATCACGGGAAGAAACAATTCCTCTTAAATCCAAAATAGTTTTTTCAAGAAACCTGTGTCCCCAGTCAGCATCTGCATTTTCAATCACCATAGTTGGCTGAATACCAAAAGTTAAATCACTGCCGTCGAAAATATTTTTCCACGTTAAGTAAGCATCTTTAACAAACACACCAATCTTACCATCACTCGTATTTGCAGTCTGATCAGCTTCTAAGCGAAATCGGGTTGCAAAGTTTTCTGATATCTCGTTATCATAAGTAAAATATACTCTCCGTAATTGAAAGCCATTTAAATCTTGCTTACCGCCATTTGCAACGTTACTCAGAGTTGATAAACCTGTATCCCTGACTGCATTATAAAAGTAATCACCGAACATATAGCCGGATATTTTACCGCTGGAATTTTCTTGTGCAAATAAGAATTGCGAACCGAACAGACACAATAAGCCTAAAATAATTTTTTTCATTTTTCTCTCTTCAACTAATTATTACAAATTAAAGGAAAGTTTCCTCTCTCTAAAGAAACTTTCCTACTTAAATACAATACTTATTACTTAACAGGCAATGGAATATATTCCATACTCTCAACTACTTTTTGACCTTCAGGCGAAATTATAAAATCCATAAAGTCTTTTACTTTACCTGCTGCTTCACCGTTTGTAAAGCAATAAAGATAACGTGAGATTGAATAATCGCCGCTCCAGATAGCTTCATAGTTTACCTTCTTATTTTCGGAAGGTAATATTCCAGGTGAATCTTTATCTTTTTTGATGTATAAAATTTTCACGTCAGTTCTTTCTGCAAAGTATCCCACACCACCATAGCCAATACCTTTGTTATCCCGTGCAACCGCTTCACCAAGTGCTGCTGTTCCCTGTAGCACTTGTGTGGATGGTGAATAATCCACTTGTTTTCCATCTACTTTCCCGAGAACGTGTTCTTTGAAAAATTCATAGGTACCGCTGCTGTTTTCTCTGCCATAGAGTGTAATTGGCAAATTTGCACCCCCCACGTCTTTCCAGTTTGTAATTTTACCAGAAAAAATATCTCTCACTTGTTGAATTGTTAAACTATCAACTTTACTTCCAGGATGAACGATAACTGCAATTCCATCTAATGCTACCTTATAAACGAAAGGTGTTACACCTTTGGATTTAGCATCTTCCAATTCCACTGTTTTTAATTCACGGGATGAATTGGCAAGATCGGTTGTCTTATTTAAAAGTGCTGCCACGCCGGTTCCTGAACCCCCGCCTGTGACTTGAATCGCAACTTCGGGATGAAGCTTCATATATGTTTCTGCCCATTTTTGTGAAAGGTTTACCATTGTATCTGAACCTTTAACTGTTATTACTGTCTGCTCAACATCATCTGTTTTTTTCTTGCAAGCCGAAAACATTAAGCTGACTACTACTAATATTAGTAAGTATGCGCTTAGTGATTTAACTATTCTCATTAGTGCCTTTCGTAATTGTTTAAAATATTTATTAAGTGTGATTCAAAGATATAGCAGACATTAATTCTAAAAAGAGTTTCAATGTTAAATTAATGTTAAATCTCCCGGACAATGTTTCTAAATATTCAAATTAATCGTTATTAAATTTTAAAATAGCACCTCACTAATTTTTAAATTGAAATTATTAGGATATAATTCCAACGCAAATTAATATTGAATTAAACAATTCGGAGATTTTGTTATGCCTTCTTTCGAACAAACATGGCTGCCTTTTATTTATCTCTATGGAGTAGGCGGCTTATTCTTTTTTAGCGGAATGATACTTATAAAAAAATCTGGAGCAATAAATTTAAACCTTAAGCGGCATCGCTTTTGGTGGAAGATGTTATACTTCGGGTTTTTCTATTTCATGTTTATTCACGCAGCACTTACACTTGCAGCACTTTATCTTTAACAAAAAAATCAAAACAATATGAATATTCACAGCATGGGCACTTCAACCGATTGGATAGTAATGGTAGTTTACTTTTTAGCAATTATGCTTTTCGGTTCTTACTTCAGTAAATATAATCGAACAACAAGTGATTTCTTTTTTGGCGGAAGACGTTTTGCCTGGTGGCTTATTGCTATGTCTATCGTCGCCACGGGGGTGGGCAGCCACAGCTTCATCAAATATTCTGCAAAAGGATTTGAAGCGGGCTTCTCTTCAACTATGACTTATATGAACGATTGGTTTTTCGTTCCGTTTTTCCTTTTCGGCTGGCTTCCTATTATTGTTTACACAAAGATCAGATCAATCCCTGAATATTTTGAAAAGAGATTTTCCCCCACCACAAGATTCCTTGCAACTATTTTGCTTTTGCTTTATATGATCGGCTATGTTGGCATCGGTTTTTTAACTATGGGAAAAGCAATATTACCTTTGCTCCCTCCTGAGTTTACTCTGATCGGTATTCACTTTGATGTTACTTTGATGGGTTTGATTATAGTCATCGCTTTTATTGTTGGAGTTTATATCACATACGGAGGACAAACTGCTGTTATCTTCACTGATCTTGCTCAAGGATTAATTTTAATCTTCGCAGGCTTACTCGTATTCTTTCTTGGAGTTGATTACATCGGCGGTTTCGGGATATTCTGGCATTTGCTTCCTATTTCCTGGAAGCTCCCGCTCGCACATTTTAATAATCCCCCCGGCTTTAACTTTGTGGGAATATTCTGGCAGGATGGTGTAGCCGGGTCTATCGGATTTTTATTTATGAATATGGGCTTGGTGATGCGTTTTATGTCCTGCAAAAGTGTTGATGAAGGACGTAAAGCAGCAGTAATTAATATTCTTATTATGCTTCCTATTTCAGCAATAGTAGTTGGCAATGCAGGATGGATAGCAAAAGCAATCTCTGTTGTTAACCCATCCTTAGTTCCAGCTGATACAAACCCCGATCAGATCTTTGTGGTGGTGGCAAATATTATTTCACACCCTGGAGTTTTTGGTTTTATTATGGCGGCACTTACAGCTGCGCTTATGTCCACTGTTGATACTCTATTAAACGCTACTGCTGCAATTTATATAAATGATATTCACCGCCCTGCAAAAAAATGGCTTAGCAAAAAAGTTGAATCATGGAAACAAGCAGATAAAGAAGAGCTAAACTCGGCAAGAATTTCCACAGCTGTTTTTACCGTTCTTGGTGTTCTTGCTGTTATTCCATTCAGTAATTTCCCTACAGTTTATGAAGCACATGGATATTTCCACTCAACTCTTACTCCCCCGCTTGTTGTAGCATTATTCCTCGGAGTGTTCTGGAAGAAATTTACTAACGCTGCTGTAATTGCAACCTTTGTTGTTGGCGTTGCGTTGATGGTTCTTGGAATGTATTACCCCCAGCCTCTTATTCAAATATTTGCACACGGTACTGATTACGATCCGGCGCATCCTTATACTTACATCGGCGCTTTGTATAATCTATTCGTTTGTGTTTTAGTTGGCGTGGTAACCACACTTACTAATGATCAGCAAATCAAATTTGTTAATAAGATAAAAAATAATCCTAATCAAAAAACTATTATCAGATTAATCACTCTTGCAGCCGCTGTTATTTTCGTAATTATATTATTTAACTTAGCTTCCCTCCCCATCCTTCTGATACTTTCATTTTTAATGCTTATACTTGTAGTTATTTCATCTAATTATTACTCCAAATATTCTGAAGCAACACACACTGAGGGCTTAACTGTTTGGGGAATTGCAAGAGCAAAAGAAATGTTTAAAGGCAGTAAAGTAAATGACCGGGAAGGCGAAGTAATTAAAATTCATTGGAAGTTAAAAGATTCAGAAGATGATTTAATACACTTCTCTAAAAATGATATGATAAAAATGTCTGCCGAGGTTGGTGATCTTGTTTACATATCCGATGCAAGAAAAATATTGGGGGGGTTGAAATCAGTCCACTCAACCTATGGCGGCACTCATAACGAAGACGGAATTGTTTACATCACCAAAGAGCATATTGCTCAGGGACAATTTGTAAAAGGGAAATTGCTTACTGCAGAAAAGGAGATGTAACCCTTACCCCCTTTAAAATAAAAACTGCCCGCAATTCAGTTTTTTAATTGAGCAGCCTGGTAAATTTTGCCGTTGCGAAACTGAGATTGATAAATAAAAGCACTAAGTTTGATTTAGGAAAAGATGAAGTACAATACTGAAAGAGAAAAAATAGGTTTTGTGAAATGAAAAATTTTTATCAATAAGTAAACTGGTACATTAGAAGTAGTCAGTAGTGATTCAGCACGTACTCCCATCCTTATCAATGTAGCAGCTATCGCTTTGAAATTTTCCCCACTCCTTCATTAGGTTTGTCAATTCTTTAACGTATGCAAAAAGATTTTCTTTGCCGGAGATAATTTTGCCTTCATCTTCAATGCAGGGAATTATCTCCGGAATAATTTTATTAGTGCTGTCTTTTAGTTTTTCTATATCAACGACAGTATGAGCTATCACAATGGCTTTTAATACTTCTGCAATTTCATCACAAAGTGCGCAGTCTGATTTTCGATAAAGCGTAATCATTTTAGCAGTATCATCTTTCTTGTTTCAGTAAAGTTACCGGCATGGAGGGTGTAGAAATAAACCCCGCTGGCTAATGTAGAATTTACAATGTACAATGTTGAATAACTTCCGGCTTGCTGGTATTCGTTCACTAAAGTTTCTACTTCTTCTCCAAGTTGATTGAATAACTTTAAAGTAACATGACTGCTAGCTGGTAACTGATAGCTGATAAGCGTACTTGGATTAAAGGGATTGGGATAGTTCTGCGTTAAAGCAAATTGTTTTGGAGTGAAGTCGTCTTTAAATTTTTCGATGAAAGATTCAGTTCCAATTATCAGTGTGTAAACTCTCTCTTTAGTTCCCGATGCAATATTTAATTCAAATCCTTCATTAAGTTTTATAAAGTTATTCAGAGAATTATCAATTAGATAATATTCGTAACCGGGGTAATTAATTACTCCCTCTACTTTTAACATTACATTTTCAACTGAGACATTTTTTATTTGCAGGTCATAGATTTGTCCCTCGCCGATTTCGGGACGGCTATCAATCATAAAATGTTTATACTCTGATGAAGCTTTATCATTAACGATAATGATTCTTGCTTCTTCAAAATCTCCAGGCGGGGCAAAGTAATCATTAACATCATAATCGTTACTTGCATCTGTATTAGATCTGATAATTACTTTTGATTTTTCCTCCCCGTTTGCATACAATGAAATTTTCAAATCGCCTTCAGAATATACTATTTGATTTTCTTCAATTGTTTTTCCCAAGGTACCGGATGGATCGTAAGGAATTTTTAATGAAGTTAAACTTCCTGTATTGTTAAAGTAATAAGCAGTATACGGACTGAATTGTGTCGGCTGACTCCAACTGCTGCCATTCCACGAATTGATAACAGCATTCGCAGCCAACCCATTAGAGGCAATAACAGCAGCCCAGTTTGTACTTCGTTCAAATGGATTTGAAATAATATTCCAGCCTGAGTGTAATGCGATCGAATATGTATTATCTCCAGCAAGTGTAACCGTATTGACATTAGTCGAAACGTTTATTGCATTTTTGCTTAGAAGCCAAAAACCATTGCCGGGTTTAAAATTAAAAGTCGCAGAACCATCAAACTCAATCAGATAATTTGAAGCAGCGCCGTTATCATAAAAAGCATTCCAGTCTGTTCCTCTTGTTCCGGTAATAAATTGTGAAGCCAAAGAATTAATGTTACCGGGCAACCCGATCATCCTGTAGCTTGAGGAGGAGGTAATATTCGGAAATGTGAAAGACTTATTAATCGCAATAGTTGAAGGGTAAGTAGTTGCATAACCGTAGAGTTGAAATAGATCAAGCCCGATATAATTACTTCTCATTCCAGTAGGACCGCCTTCATAAATATAATATTGAATTGCAAATCTGATTGTAGCAGAAGCATTAAAAGAAACAAAATATTTTCCCCAGTTTCCTTGCGGAACAAGAAACCTTCCAAGCGAGGCAAAATCTCCCGGTGTTGTTCCAGCAGTAATGGAGATTAAAAGACTGATAGAATCATCGAATGCCGTTACTCCGGGAGTTGGTGAAGCAGCATAGAAGAAAAGCGAATCACCGGGATTTACTGAAATTGCAGGCGATATAAGCCAATGGTTGATTACTCCATTCTCATTAGCGCCTGCATAATTTGAAGCGACATAACCATTAGCTGTTCCCTCAAGCGTAACGATAATACCATCGTCGCCCTGGAACCAGGCTGGGGTAGTCCCTCCACCATCTTCATCAAGCACAACCCATCCCCGGGCTTCCAAACCTGCAACTGAATTATCGCCGTTCATTCTGTCTTCAAACTTTATTGTTTGAGCATTAAGGCAAATAACTAAACTGAAAAAAAAGAATAAAAATTTCATCTTAATACCTTAAATAATATTTTAAGTGATTGTCGTTACTGATCACGTCTGATAAAAATAAACTGTCCCCCCTCATCGTTCGTGTCGCGGATAACCTGTAGCATTGGAGTTTGATCAGAATTATTTGCTACTGAAATTCTAAACTCATTAAACAACTGACCTGCATCCAAATATTTTTTATCATTTTCTTTTAATGCCTTAATAAGATAATAAGTAAAAATAGAATGATCATCTTTGCCTTCGTCACTTACTTCTTCAATTCCGCCGGATGTTAAAGCAAGCCGCGATTGTTTTCGATAAACTTCCTTGTAATATTTTTCCATGTTGTTAGGATCAAATTGAAGGCTTTCAGTTTTACCCCCCCGGAAAATATCACCTGCAAAGCAAGCATCTGTAATTAACAAAGTATGTTTGGATGGAATGCCGCCGAGAAAAGTTTTTACATCACTATTAGATATGTAATCGGCAACCGAATTTGAGCTTGCATCTACTGGTACCCAGTAACCTTTGTTCAGTGCTTTATTAAACTGACCATGTCCCGCGTAAAAGATAAGCACATTGTCATCTTTGGTAGTGTTCTCTGTTAACCATTCAAGTTTCTGAATAATATTTCTGCGAGTAGCCTCTTCATCAAGCAAAGTATAAACCTCATCAAACTGATATTGATCCCGAAGCACTTCGGCAAATTCTTCGGCATCATTTCGTGCAGTGGATAGTTCGGGCCAATATCCTTCGTAAGCATTTATACCAATAGCAACAGCTATGTATCTACCCGCTGAAATCAGTTCGTCAAGTTTTCGGGTTATAAAGAATGTATCTATTGTAGTATTAAATTTATTATCAACAGCTTTAACAACAATCGGGTTATCCCCCACCTGCAAATATATCCTCGCATGAAATTCGCCATCATCATTTAGAACTGCTTTTTGACTGTTAACGGTGACTTCGAGAATTCCGTTATCATCAATTGCTAAACCTTTAATTGTATCAACCTCGGCCTTACGAACGACTTTAATTCCCCGCTGCACAACAGGTGAAGTAATTGATATCACAGGACCCTCTGCATCCATATCTGTGTTAACATAAAAATTAAATTCTGATTCGCCATCACTTATATTTACGGCTTTTACAACCACGGAATTAAATCCTCGTTCAAGCTGCACATTTGAGAAGAATAGATTTTCGGGTAGCAGAGTTGCAGTATCACCATTTATTGTAACTGCCTTTATTGATGTCTCATCAATAATTTTTCCTCTTACGGTAATGCTTCCCTCCTTTTGATTCAACTCACCGCCTTCATCAATTTTAGGATCAAGCACAATTATCTGCGGAATTGTTTTATCAACTGATTCCTCCTGCTTAATATTTTTTTTGAAAACTAATCTTCCGGGTTTTGTTGAACCTGTCACTTGTGCAAAAAGTGAAACAGAAAAAATCATACATAGAAATAATATCAAACTTTTCATTTTTGATCTCCAATCTGATTTATGGTCTTGCCGGCGGAGTTGGAAAACTCGTCGTCGGTGTTTCTTCATCACTGCTTTTATTTAATAATAGGATTGCTGCGGTTCCTCCAGCTAAAGCTGCGCCGCCAATATAAACGTACCATGGAATGCCCCCGCCCGTTTTTATTTCTTCTGCAAATACATCGAAATAAAAATCATCGCCATCAAGCATTTCTTCTTCATCAGAATTTAATAACCAGGTGATAGTGCTTTTTTTACCGGCGAATTTTCCTTCGCCAATATCGCCGGTTGTCTCGTCAGGAATAACTGCGAAAGAATGGTCGCTTGTTCGTTTAAGTACAATGCTCACTTCATAATCCTTTTGTGGATCACCTTTTAATTCATAGTGAATTAAAATTTTCCCCTCTCCTGCTTCGAATGTAGCTTCAATTTTTTCCTGAGAATAAATCATACTACTGTTGAACCCTAATAGGATTAGCAGACTAAAAATATACAATAGATTTTTTTTCATAATTACTCGCTATAATATTTTATTAAAATTTTTTATAACTTATCTATGATCAATTTCCACCAATACAGGGATTATACTTTTGCCTTCGCTTCGTCCTCTAAAAGAAATTTCTTCACCTGAATTATACTTAATGTTTTCTTTCAGGACTAATTTATCACCTAGCACTTTATTAATTCTTTCCCAAAAATTACCATCCGTAATTTCAATCTCAGCCATAATTTTATTAATCTCCAGACTTTCCTTTGAATACAGAAAACAGAAATATGATCTTCCGGGAGTTTCATCAAGCATCATGAAGCTTTCTTCATCAGGGATTGCAATATTGTTTTGCCTGTAAGGGAGATACGCAACCATTCTTTCATCAAATGGGAATATTTTGTAGGTCTTAAAAGTTAAATCGCTGCTGAAAGCATAAACATAAGCCGGCTCGTTATTCGAAATGCGAAGTTCGAAAAGCGCACCTGAAGGCATTGGCTTCTCAACTTTGAAATAATTACCGTTAAATTTTGCCTTCATTACATCACCATTGCTTTCCGTAAATTGAAGTGAACCTGAAAGATCATCGGTCTGAGGGGGTGGTACAGACTTATCAATCATTTCAAATCCGTACTTACAGAAATAATTAAAATCAGCGTACTTTATCCATGTAAATCCGCCGTTACCCCAGCCGGTACCCCAGCTATTTATAAGTTCAAATGCGCCGCCGAACTTATCGTCATCGTAACCGATTACGGTTATGCCATGTCCCCGTCCCCACTCCTTGTAATCTGAAGGATCAACTTCGAGCACCTCACCGGCGTAGCCAAAGGTTGGTGGACAATCAAATGCGATAACAACCGGTCTGCCTTCGGCAATACTTTTTTTAACGTACTTAGTTTTATCGGGAGTATTGTCTTCAATAATTTCTCTGTATTCAATTATGCGATATTCTTCAGCATTTTTTTTATCAGTGGGAGTAACTTCACGCTCACATTCGTATTCAAAATCATCCAGCTTCAATGCGCCCTGATCTTTGATAACATCAAGAGCATCAACGAGAGAAGTGCCGCCGGAGCAGCCTGATGTCAATCGGATCTGGTTATAAACAAATGAAGGAGAGAATGCATTTTCATCAATAGTGGCTTGATCCCAATTATTTTTTAAAGCTTCGAGAATTGTTCTTCCGGCAAAAGCGGTTGACCATCCGGCGCAAGTTCCATATTGTCCCTGGTAACCGGGGGTGGGGCATTTATCTTTTAATGAAGATGATTTGGGTAAATCAGAATAATCGCCGCGCATAAGCGGTGCGGCTGTGGGACTGTTTGCATATAAACTATCATCAAGAAGTAATCCCATTCCAAACTCTTGCGGAAGAGCGTAAGAGTTAAGTATAATAAAGAGCGAAATAATTTTTTTTAGCATCCGGTTTCACTCCAATTTTATAGCTTCATTCCTTTAAAAGATCAGAAGCCTGTTTGTATAATTTGTTCTTTAGCAGAAAGTTAATAATAATTTCTTTGTACTGTTCAACTTCAGGGGCAAGCAAATTAGCTTTATTATAGTGCTCAAGGGCAGCCAGGTTTAAGTCATTCGATTCAAGATAAGCAGCAATAATTAATTGATTCAAGGGGGAATCATTTTCAATAAGTGTTTTTTCCAATACCGTTAAGCTGTCATAAATGGATTTGCTTTCAAATGATGGCATAACTGTAACGCAATTTGTATCTGAGCTAATTTCAATACTGTCAGCATCATAAACGAACCAATTGTAACACAATCCTTTAATTATATTCAAATCTGCAAGATTAACTGTGATGCTTGTGTCGCTTATTAAATTCATATAAATAATAGAACCGTTCGGACTGATTAAATTAAAAATATATTTTTGAGTGCCGATATATTTATACCAGCTAAAATTAAATTGACTCTCAACAATTTTGGTATAAGATGGAATTGCAGTTTCGATTAAGCCGGGACGTACGCGCACTACTGCGGCAAATGTTTTCATATCTTTTTTTTGACTGCTGCCTTTTGTTAATTCAGTGAGTACAAACTGCGAAAACCTTTTTGAAATGGATGGGTTATTCTTAGTTAGAAGCTCGTTAAGTTTTTTGTTATCATAAGTTCCGGCAGTATTGATCTCCAGTGTTCTCCCATCCTTATACATTAAAGCAGTGTAACTGTTATTCTCTAATTTAATTTTTCCGCTTTTTTCAATCCTATCGCCGGCTTGAATTGGATTCCATTTTTTCCCGGAATTCAGGAAACTTACTTTACCAGAAAATGATAAAACCGTAAATGAATCATCCTGCGCAATCAAATTCATATTTGCCAGTACAATAAAAAATAAAATGAAGAATATGTTATTATAATTCGTTTTCAATTTCAGTTTTCATCCTAAACGAATTTTCTAAAACAGGAAAAAATTTAATTACATAGTGCTGATAAATATCATTAACAGTTGAAGTAAGAACGAGCGCAACGAGTATTAAGGTCACGTTCATACGATAATCAAAATAATGAAGTGCCATAACGCCTATAATTAATAAAAGTAATGATTCAAAAAGAAAATAAGTTTTTGAGAAGGCTCCAAACCAATCCTTATATTTTTTTCGGATATTATAAATCACATAAACATTGAAATAACAAATAACAAGTGAAATTATTATACTTAACCATTGCGGCATTTCATTAATGTAATTTCCCGTAAGTATCATGGAAATTATATTTGCATGAATTACCACCCCGTACATATCCGGGAAAGATTTGCCGGCGTATCTTTCGTTCAATGGAGTAAAATATATATCTTCAAAAGTTTTTGTGTTTAGATTTAATCCCATAAAACCAAGTAGAACTATTTTATCTTTCAGAAAATTCAGATTTATTTTTTCATCGAATAATTGCCCGGCATCCAGGTAAAAAAACTTATCATAATTTCCGATGAAATTGATTTTCTCGGTTATATTATTTCGATCTCTCAATTTAGAAATTGCAGTGCTGTCACTTAGTTGAACAATTTTAGTAGCAAATGCGTCAATCTCTTTATCTCTATAAATAGTTTTGGGACGAAATTCCCTGATAGTTCTAAAACTTACATTATCATCATTCGGAAGATTAGCAAATCCATTTGATGAAATTCTATTAAACTTTTCTATCGAGAATTTAATTGAGTCGTAACTTTCGCTCTCTTCATTATAACTTTCAACTTTACTTACAAGTACAAGATTTTTTATTGAAGCGAAAGCATCAGCTAAAATAGAATCATCTTCAGGATCTTTTGCTTCCTCGAAGATTGCATCAATTCCGATAACTCGCGGCTTATACTGATTGATCATAATGATTTGTTCCGCAATTTCTTTTCTGCTCAAATTGCCAAGATTAATAAGCACAATGTTTGGATCGGCTTTTTGTTCCTCGCGCAACCTGGAGAAAACAATATCATAAATATCAAAGTCGCTGATAGCTTTTGAAATAGGGTCAAGGAATAAGCAATTAAGAGGGATGATCGAAAAAATTCCAATTAATAAAAATATCAGAATAGTAATGAATGAATATCTTTGATGGAAAAAATCATTAAAAAAATTCATTATCAATCCTGAATATTAAATGAGTTTGAATAACTAATAACCGGCAATACTCTCATTTTCATTAATAATAGTTTTAGTGCATAAATCGGAAGGAATATTTTTAGAGAAGTATGTAAATAAGCCATAGCATTACCTCTCAATTACTTGGTTAAAAATTAGTCAAGAAATAGTATTAAGTCAAGTTCTTTCTTTTAATTAAAATATTAGATATACTATATATTATTCAACCGGTTTCAAAATTACTGCCGCTCCGCCGCCCGGAGCTAAGTTCAATTTCAGTAAATCATTTTTGGTAAGAGTTTGTTTTTCAATATTATACGCCATCGGATTTTTTTCCCAGTCAGCATCGGGTGCATCTTTATAAATAGTTACTTCGTATTTATCTGCAGAAAGAAAATCCAACTGAAGTTCAAATGACCTCGCCGCCTCATCTGTTATTGCGCCGATAAACCAATCCTCTGAATTTTTATCCTTGCGCGCTGTAACAATATAATCGCCCGGTTCTGCATCAATAATTTTTGTATCGCTCCAATCAACCGGCACCTGTTCGATGAAAGTGAATGCATCAGGAAAACGTTCGTAATTTTCAGGCAGATCCGCCGCCATTTGAATCGGGCTGTACATTACAACATAAAGAGCAAGCTGCTTTGCAAGGGTGGTGTGAACTTGATTTTTTATATCAGGATTATAATAGTCCATTTTAAGTTGAAAAATTCCCGGTGTGTAATCCATCGGTCCGCCGATAAATCTTGTAAAAGGTAAAATAGTTTCGTGTTGGGGGGGATTGCCAACACTCCATGCATTAAACTCATTGCCGCGGGCGGCTTCACTTGCAAGCCAGTTTGGATATGTCCGCTGTAAGCCGGTGGGACGCACAGGCTCGTGCGAATCAATACTGATTTTATATTCAGCAGCTTTTTGCACCACACGAAGATAATGATTAACCATCCACTGCCCATCGTGATGTTCGCCGCGTGGAATTATCCTGCCAACGTAGCCGGTTTTAACCGCATCATATCCATGATCCTTCATAAATCGAAATGCTTCATCCATTCGTCTTTCATAATTTGTAACTGATGCGGATGTTTCGTGATGCATAATCAGTTTAACATTTTTCGATTCGGCATATTTCTGAAGTTCGTCAACATCAAAATCGGGATAAGGCGTTACAAAATCGAATACCTCCTCCTTCCACTGCCCGAACCAATCTTCCCAGCCGATATTCCAGCCTTCAACAAGCACCGCATCAATACTATGCTTTGCTGCAAAATCAATATAGCGTTTTGTGTTTTCTGTTGTGGCGCCGTGCTTCCCGTTTGGTGTGAGCGATTTCCAATCAGTATCAGCGAGCTTGATATTTGTTGCATCGGAGTAATTCCACGAATACTTTCCAACATGCATCCCCCACCATATTCCGATAAACTTTTGCGGCTTAATCCAGCTTACATCTTCATAAGCGCAAGGTTCATTAAGATTAAGAATTATTTTTGATGATAATATTTCTTCAGGTTTATCGCTAACAATTACTGTACGCCACGGAGTTTTGCACGGCGTTTGTAAATATGCTTTATTCCCATAAGCATCGGGACAAAGATGAGTTGTCAAAACCAAATTATTCCTATCAACTTTCAAATACATTGCGGGGTAATCAACAAGCGCTGCTTCGTGAATATTTATATAAAGTCCTTCGCTTGTTTTCATCATTAATGGAGTTTGGACATAATCATCACCGGGAATTCTTTTAACGCCAATCTCTGTAGAGTTTTCACCCTTAAGTGCATTTACTTCAGAAAGCAAGGAGGTGGTATAAGTATATTCCTGCGAATCATAATC
>DAOLIQ010000055.1:0-23026 GCA_035328465.1 Ignavibacteriaceae bacterium
TTTAAAATTTTTATTGGGATGCTTGACACATATTAAATCAGTTGTTATCTTCACGGCCGTAATTATAAATTTCTCCCGGCAAAGGGTTCTCCCCTGCCCTTTGTTTGGGTATAGACCCGGTGTAGTAATACATCGGGTTTTTTATTTTACATAAAGCAAGTAATCAATTTTTATCACCCCAGCTTAATACCTCGATAGAAACTTTAGCCAGTCCATCAACCAGCATTCCTAATTCCTTTGCAGCTTGATATGAGACATCAATCACTCTGCCGTTATAATCTGGCATCCGGTCATTGATTTTCAAAATTACTGTCTGATTATTCTTTGTATTTGTTACTCTCACTATCGTTCCAAATGGGTAATTTAGATGAGCGGCAGTAAGCTCATTCATATTATAAATTTCACCGCTGGCAGTTTGTCTGCCGTTAAATTTCTCGCTATAGTAGGAGGCAATTCCCGAAGTTGTTTCTAAAACATTTGTATTATCCGCATATTCATTTTGCTTAATATTCTCTTCTGGTGGGGGTGCTTCATTTCCGGATTTAGTTGTTGGTTCCTTACCAGTAAACTTTGGACTGCTTCCACAAGATTGAATTAGTAAAAGAACTACAACAAGTTGTACAATCAAAAAGAAACTTAACAGATTTGGGGTCTGTGATTTATTCATTTTTCTAAAATGCTGTTTAAAAACGCTGCTGTAAATATAGCAGCAGTCTCGCTTCGCAAACGATTTTTAGTAAGCCGGAATAGATTTTTTTGTTCGAATAGATTAATTTCCCGCTGACTAAGTCCGCCTTCGGGGCCAAAGATAAAATGAGTATTTGCTTTTTTTAATTCGATTGAATTTAGTGTTTGCTTAGAATTTTGTTCAAAGATTATTTTCTCAGAATCAGAATTAACAACCCAGTCCAGGTTTCCTGCTAAACTTATTTGTGGAAGGAAACTGCGAATGGATTGCTTCATCGCTGAGAGTGCAACTTTATTCCATCTTTCAATATTATTTGATTTCGAAATAGATCTATCAGCATCAAAGAGAGTAAACTTAGTTACGCCAAGTTCGACACATTTTTCAATTAAGAATCTAATTCGCTCTGGATTTTTTAATTTCGGCAGACAAAAAATGATATTCTGAAATTTATTTTGATACGAAATTGAATTATTTATTCGGGCATTAAGGAAATCTTTATTTATTGTCAAAACAGAGCATTCATAAATGTTACCCTCACCATTTGTAATAAATATTTTATCATCTGCTTTGTATCGCATAACTTTTACTGCATGTCTGAGTTCCTCATCTCGCAGAATAATACTATCCGTTGAAATATAATCACGCGGAGCATAAAATAATTCTATGTTAGAAAGAAATTCCAAGATCAATGATGTATTCTAAATTAAACCCTTCGTCAAAAGCCAACTCAAAGCGAATTAGATTATAGGGTAGAACTAAAACAGTTAGCCCCGTTCCAAAACCGGTGTTGAAATCTTTGAGTGAGACAGGGGAGCTTTTAAATTTCGTGAACCCAGTATCCCCAAATAATTGTCCATAAACTGCCACGCGGTATGTTAAAAGATTTTCAGGCACCAAGGGAATAAATGTGAGAGCTAAACTAAAGTCTTTTACAAATGGATAGTAAAACTCGAGAGAGGCGAGATAATAACTATCCCCTTCCTGCTGCTCAGAAAAATGACCTCTGATTCGTTCGCCGAATCCAAGGAAAGAATAATCATAAAAAGGAATCAATTCTCCGAATGTTTGCCTTGTAGTTACTCTCCATTTCGAAATTAATTCATCAAACACTTTTCTGTATTCTCTAAAATCGAGAGATAATATCTGATAATTGATGTCGTTAATACCCAGCCCTTTAAAATCTAAAATTGTTGAAAAAAATATCCCCTCCTTCGGGAATTGTACAAGATCCCTTGTGTCATAGCTGTAAGTAAGCCCAAGAGTCGGATACCTGTCTATTCGCGAGTTAGATGCATTAATCCCTTTAATAAAAAAAGGTGTTTCGATATAATCAAACCGAAAAGAAATCCCGGCTCTTTGAAAAAGTCCGAACCTTTTTCCAATTGTCAGGTCAGCGGCAATATTTTTTTGTTCAAAGTCATATCCGGCTAATGTTTCAGCGGTTAAACTTTTATTTTTTACATTTCGATAGAGCAATGACGTTCGGAGGAAAATATTTTCATCTTTAATTAAATTGGGGTTGATATAGTTGATGTGCAAAGATTTTTCAAAACCAAGAGATCCTTTTAATTTCAGTAATTCATTTCTGCCTCTGAAATTTTGTATAATTAAATCAATTCCAAAAGAAATTTTATCCCAATCTTTATCTTTTAATTCTGCAAAGGGGATGGGGTATATGTACCAGCTTTCTTCAACATTTATTTCAATTATATTTAATTGATTTAATCGTAAAGGAATAATTTTAACTGTAGTAAAAATGCCGAGGCTGTAAATTCTTTCACGATTGTAATCCAGTTCAACTGTTGTTACTGAATCTCCTTTGGAAAATGTTAGTTCATCAAGAATTACAAATTCCTCCGTAACATCATTGCCAATGATTTGAATTGAGTCAACAATAAAATAACTATCATTATTCATCGAAACCGGGTCAATAGACTGAGAATATGTTTCGACCGAAAGAGGCAGCAGCAAAAGGAAGATGAAAGCTGATTGATACATTTAATATCTATAAATTTTAACTATTAAAAATAAAAAAGGGATTCAGAAACAATAGAAAATAAAGCTTCCGAATCCCCCAAAGATCAATTATGTTCTTTAACATACTCGTTAATTGGCGTGCAGGTGCAAACGAGATTCCTGTCACCATAAGCATTGTTAACCCTGCTAACAGCAGGCCAAAACTTGTGCTCACGCACCCACCCCAATGGAAATGCCGCTTGTTCCCTCGAATATGGAAATTGCCAGTTATCAGAACAAACCACCTGTGCTGTATGCGGTGAATTCTTTAATACATTATTTTTATTATCCATTGCACCTGATTCAATTACTGCAATTTCATTTCTTATTTCAATCATGGCTTCACAAAATCTGTCAAGCTCTGCTTTAGACTCGCTTTCGGTAGGTTCAACCATTAATGTTCCATGCACAGGAAATGAGACAGTCGGTGCGTGGAAGCCATAATCCATTAATCGTTTTGCAATATCTTCAACTTCAACGTTGGCTGAATTTTTAAAAGTCTGCATATCAAATATCAATTCGTGAGCGACCCTCCCTTTCTCGCCAACATAAAGAACAGGATAAATTTTTTCCAACTTACTTTTAATATAATTAGCATTCAAGATTGCATACTTAGTTGCTTTTGTTAATCCTTCTTCGCCCATCATTTTAATATAAGCATAAGAAATAACCAAAATATCAGCACTGCCAAAAGGCGCGGCTGATACGGCATGAATTGACTTATCCCCCCCTATTTTTTTTACTGAATGACCCGGAAGAAATGCAGTTAAATGTTTGGCTACAGCAATCGGTCCAACTCCGGGACCACCTCCTCCATGAGGGATGCAAAAGGTTTTATGTAGATTTAAATGACAAACATCTGCCCCGATTTCGGCGGGACTTGTAAGCCCAACCTGTGCATTCATATTTGCCCCATCCATGTAAACCTGCCCGCCATTCTGATGAATTGTGTCGCAAATTTCTTTAATTTTATCCTCAAATACACCATGAGTTGATGGATAAGTTACCATCAATGCGGCGAGGTTTTCCTTGTTTACTTCTGCTTTTGCTTTCAGATCATTCAGATCAATATTGCCTTTACTATCACATGCAACAACTACCACCTTCATACCAGCCATTACAGCACTTGCGGGGTTAGTCCCGTGTGCTGATGAGGGAATCAAAACAACATTTCGGTTTAACTGTCTATTATTTTTATGATATTCTCTAATCACCATTAAACCGGTGTATTCTCCCTGTGCACCGGAATTTGGCTGTAGGGATACTGCATCGAATCCTGTTATAGTTTTTAGATCATTTTCTAGTTTAGTTAACAAAATTTGATAACCCTGAGTCTGATTTGACGGAGCAAACGGATGAATGTCAGAAAATTCATTCCACGTAATACCCATCATTTCGGTTGTTGCATTTAGTTTCATTGTGCAGGAACCAAGAGGAGTCATTGAATGTGCTAACGAAAGATCTTTATTTTCAAGTGACTTTAAATACCTAAGCATCTCTGTTTCTGAATGATAAGAATTAAAAACAGCATGCTGTAAATAATTTGTTGTACGTACAAGCTGGGCAGGCAAATTCGAAGTCTCTTCTATTATAATTTTTTCCAGATCAGCAGTATTGATTGGTTTGTTGTATGCTTGAGTAAAGATTGAAATGATGTTTAGAACATCGTCTAAATCAGTTTTTTCAGAGATTGAAATACCGATAAGATTGATACCTATATACCTAAAATTTACATCGTTTGCTTCGGCTATTTCTCGAATGAGCGGAAGTTTATCGCCAACTTCTAACAGCAGAGTATCAAAAAAATCTTTGTTGAGTTGCTTAACTCCGATTAGGTTGAGTGCCTGGTTTAGATACAAAGTGAGGTTGTGAATTCGGTTTGCTATCGCTTTAATTCCAGCAGGACCATGATAAACAGCGTACATAGAAGCAATAACGGCTAATAAAACCTGTGCGGTGCAAATATTACTTGTAGCTTTTTCCCTCCTGATATGTTGTTCTCTTGTTTGAAGAGCCATACGATAAGCTGTATTTCCCTGAGCATCAACTGATACTCCGATAATTCTGCCGGGTATTACACGCTTCAATTCTTCTTTAGCTGCAAAATACGCTGCATGAGGTCCGCCAAATCCCATGGGCACGCCAAATCTTTGAGTGCTTCCGACTGCAATATCAGCACCAAACTCTCCGGGAGGGGTTAAAAGAGCAAGACTCATAATATCAGCAGCAACTATGCGGAAAATATTTAACTTGCCTGCTGATTCGAAGAAGTTTGTATAATTATTTATCTCACCTGTTTGGTTCGGATACTGAACTATAACAGCAAAGAAACTTTCGTCGAGTTTTATTTGATCTGTTTGACCAATGACTAATTCTATGTTAACTGGAGTTGATCTTGTTTTAAGTACATCAATAGTTTGAGGGAAACAATCTTCGGCTACAAAAATTTTTAAAGCATTTTTATTTTTTCGATTATAATAACACATTAACATTGTTTCTGCTGCGGCAGTAGCCTCGTCAAGTAAAGATGCGTTTGCAATAGGCAATGAAGTTAGATCGGAGATCATAGTTTGAAAATTCAACAAGGCTTCTAATCTTCCTTGTGAAATCTCTGCCTGGTAGGGAGTGTACTGAGTGTACCACCCGGGATTTTCCAAAACATTTCGTAAAATGACTGAAGGAGTAATAACGGGATAATAACCCATCCCGATGTAGGATTTGAATACTTTATTCTTTGATGCAATAGATTTCAGTTCTGCTATAAAATCAGACTCAGTTAACGGATCATCTAAATCCATTTTTTTCTTTAATCTAATTTGTTGCGGAACAGTTTCATTTATGAGTTGATCTAACGAGTTAACTCCGATTAGATCTAACATTTCTTTAGTTTCGATATCGCTAGGTCCGATATGCCTATTTAAAAATTTATCAGGATGCTCGAATGAAAACATTTTTATTCTTTCTTTTTAAACGAAAAAAAATTATTTAATAGTAAAATTTAATGAATTAATGCAACTAAAATGTTGAAACTTAGAGGGGGAAATTAGTATCGCACTTATAAAGAAACATCGTTAATTAGGTTTTGTTCAAAATATTATTCATTGCATCGCGAGCCGCATTTTGTTCCGCTGATTTTTTATTTTTCCCTTTGCCAGTTCCCACATCTCTGCTGCCCAATCGTACCTGGATGGTAAAAATTCTGTCATGTTGCGGTCCCTCCTCACTAATAACCACATAGTTAGGAACAGGTAATTTATTTGCTTGCGCATATTCTAAAAGCTGACTTTTGAAATTTTCATCTATCAGATAGACACCATCTTTTACATTTGGATTTATCAAAGCTTTGGTTATAAAATGTCTGGCAGCTTCCAAATCTTTATCCAAATAAATGGCACCAATAAGCGCTTCAAAAGCATCAGATAATACTGTTTTGGACGCATTGGTGTAAATATTAGAAAGATTTTTGCTGACCAAAAGGAAATTACCCAGATTAATTTCAGAGGCAGCTTCAGCCAGCGCTATTCGGTTAACAAGTTTTGCTCTTATCTTTGTTAGAAAACCTTCATCTTTATCGGGGAAAGAATCAAATATATACTCGCCAACAATAAGGTTAAGAACGGAATCACCCAAAAATTCTAATCTCTCGTTTGAAAAATCATAATCATTATGTTCTTCAAGAAATGAACGGTGAGTAAGAGCCTGGATAAAATAGGTCTTATTCCGAATTGAATAACCTATGAGTGACTCGAGTTCTTCAACTTTTTTTGATGTTAGAAATTTTGAAATGTACCGGGCTTTTCTCCGGGACTCACTTTGCTTTATTTTTTCTAGAATCCAGGAAAAAAGATTATTCAATTTTACAGCCCAACTTTTTTAAATACGAGTGAAGCATTATGCCCTCCAAAACCAAAAGTGTTACTGATTGCAACTTCAATATTTTTTGTAGTTGCTTTCAACGGAGAATAATTAAGATCACATTCCGGGTCGGGATTAGTTAGATTAATTGTAGGGGGGATTATACCGTTGTAAAGGCTAAGCACAGTGGCAATAGCCTCAACCCCTCCAGCAGCTCCTAGCAGATGCCCAGTCATGGATTTTGTGGAAGAAACAACCAGTTCATAAGCGTGTTTACTAAACACAGTCTTTATCGCATTTGTTTCATTTACATCATTTAAAGGTGTTGAAGTTCCATGCGCATTTATATAGTCAACATTTTGTGGAGCTAAACCAGCATCCTTAAGTGCATTTTGCATTGACCGAACCGCACCTTCACCCCCGGGTGCGGGAGCAGTAATATGGTGCGCATCAGCAGTTAAACCAATACCTGCGAGTTCGGCATAAATTTTTGCATTACGTTTAAGTGCATGTTCATATTCTTCAAGAATTAAAGTACCAGCGCCTTCACCCATAACAAAACCATTTCTGTCTTTATCAAATGGACGAGAAGCTTCCTTATATCGATCATTCCAAGTTGAGAGCGCCCTCATTGCAGTAAACCCACCTACGCCAATCTCAGTGATTGCAGCTTCGGAACCACCACAAATCATCATATCGGCTGTGCCGCGTTGTATCCATAAAAATGCGTCGGCGATGGCATGAGAAGAAGTAGCACAAGCTGATGTTGTCGCATAGTTGGGACCTTTTAATCCATATTTAATTGATATCTGCCCGGCGGCAATATCAGAGATCATCATCGGAATAAAGAAAGGGCTTAAAGATTGAGGATTTTTAGATTGAAAAAAATTCCAGTGCTGCTGTTGAAGTGTTTCCATCCCCCCAATTCCGCTTCCATAAATTACACCAAATCGATTTAGGTCTGTAGATTGGAGATTTATCCCTGAATCATTAATCGCCATGTCGGTCGAGACAAGTGCAAATCTCGCAAACGGGTCTAACCGTTTAATAGATTTTTTATCTAAATAATTTTCAGGGTTAAAATTTTTAACTTCGGCGGCAAATTTAGTATCGAACTTTGAACTGTCGAAATGAGTGATCATTTCAACACCGTTGACACCATTTATAAGAGCATTCCAAAAAGATTCTAAACCAATGCCAATTGGAGTAACGGCACCCATACCGGTAACAACTACTCGTTTATTTGCCATTAAATACTCCCGCTGAATTTTTTGTGTACGAAAGGAAGGAAAGAAGAGGTTGTCTCAAAAGATTTATTGTGTTTGTCTGAACTTGTTGAAAATTGATTTTATTAATAGTATTCACACTTCGATAAGCCTGGTGTGATATAAAATAACTTTTGAGACAACTTTAATCTTACTTGCCTAATTTTTCTTTAAGATATTTTGTTGCGTCGCCAACAGTGCCTATTTTTTCAGCGTCTTCGTCCGGAATAGATACATTAAAAGCACTCTCGAAACCCATTACTAATTCTACGATATCGAGAGAATCTGCACCGAGGTCATTGGTAAATGAAGCTTCAGGAGTAATTTGAGATTCTTCAACGCCTAACTTGTCGATTATTATTTCCCTTACTTTAGCTTCAACATCCATAGTGTTCTCCTATTGTTTATTGATTATATGATTGATTATGAATAAAATTTATTTCGAGTGAAATATACAAAATAAGTCCTTCAGAAAATATATCACATTGTCATTCCTCCATCGACGGTTATCACTTGTCCGGTGATATAATCTGCCGATGGACTAAGTAAGAATGCGGTTACTTTTGCTATGTCCTCTGATGATCCCATTCTTCCGAGTGGAATCGTTTGAAGAAGCTTCTGTTTCTGTTCATCAGTCAATTTGCCGGTCATATCTGTTTGAATAAACCCTGGTGCAATTGCATTAACGGTTATATTTCTTGATGCAACTTCGCGGGCAATTGATTTGGTAAATCCGATTACTCCAGCTTTTGAAGCTACATAATTTGCTTGTCCAGGATTTCCGACTAACGCTACGACGGAAGAAATATTTACAATTCGACCGTACCTTTGTGAAATCATTGTTTTTAAAACTGCTTTAGTATAGTTAAAAACACTTTTTAGATTTGCGGCAATTACGTCATCAAAATCTTTTTCAGTCATTCGAAGTAAAAGATTATCACGGGTTATCCCGGCATTGTTAATTAAAAAATCTACACCGCCAAGCTTTTGAATGGCTTCGCTGACAGTTGATTGTGTTTGTTCGAAAGATGAAACATCAGATTTGAAAGCAAAAACTTTAGCACCCGAAGCTTTCGTTGTTTCGATTAATTCTTCAGCCATTTTATCAGAACTGTTATAGATAAAGGCAACATCAGAGAAAGGAACTCCATCATAGTTCTGCAAAGTCAATTCGTTGACGATGGCTCGACCAATTCCTCTTGTACCGCCTGTAACAATTGCTCTTTTAGATTGACTCATCTTTTATTTCGACCTTTATTTCATTCAAATATTCATTTCGTAACTGCACTAACTTAGCGAAATTCTGATCCCCAAAAAAGAAATGAAGTTCCTCTTTGCAAGCCTCAAAAATTGTAGTGTGTAATTCATTATTTTTATTGCAAGTCTTTAATCTGTCAATGTGCTCATCATCTATCGTCAGTGCACCTTCAAAAATTGTTAACGGGAAAAGGTAGCAGTAAAGAGGTTTGTATTTCCATGGATGTTCGCCTTCTAAAAGCGCAAGTTTTTGAAGTGTACATAGTCCGGATTTATCTAGAAAAGTACATTTATCATTGATGATTTGAGTACCAACTGCAATACCTGATTCAAAATCTTCATCTTTTTCAGGAGCTTCAAACCATTCAGAAACATTTTTTGACTGCGACTCATCAAGCAGCGGAATTATTTTATCTTTAATTGATAAAAGATTCTCGGCTTCTTTTGAATCAGTGTAAACGCCGTAATTACAGCACTCCCCGCTGCATTTGCAGGAGAACCTGAACGTAAAGATTTTCGGATCAATTTTCAGCTTATCAATTTTTAATTCAGTCATTATAAAAATTTCTCCACATCTTCAAATTTATCAATTGAATGACAGGTTACATTCGAGTTTATTCTTTTGACTAATCCTTGCAATACTTTGCCAGGCCCTATTTCGTAGAATTCATCAAAACCGTCTGCTATCATATTTGTAATTGTTTCCTCCCATCTAACTGCAGAAGTAACTTGTGCATAAAGTAATTTTTTTATTTCGTCTTTATCAGTGCTGGGTTTTGCAGTAACATTTGAATAGACTGGATATCTTGCATCGTAAAAGGTAGTGGTATCAAGTACATCTTTTAAGAATTCTTTTGCAGAATTCATCAGCGGCGAGTGAAATGCTCCGCTGACCACAAGCTGTTTGACCAGCTTCGCACCTTTTGCTTTACAAAGTTCCATCGCTTTTTGAACACCGGGGAGTGATCCTGAAATTACTATTTGCCCTGGCGAATTAAAATTTGCACACTGAACTATTCCATCTGAAGAAGCTTGTGAACAAAGCATTTCAACCAACTCAGAATTCAATCCAACAATAGCTGCTAAAGTGCCGGGATTTTCTATACCGGCTTGCTGCATTGCTTTGCCACGTGCCCCGACAAGTTTGACAGCGTCATAAAATTGAATAACATTTGCGGAAACTAATGCTGAATATTCACCCAATGAATGACCTGCCGCAGCAGCAGGAGAGATTGTTCTAATCAAGCTTGAAAGAATTACGCTGTGTAAAAAAATTGCAGGTTGGGTAAACTCGGTCTGTTTTAATTTCTCTTCGGGTCCATTGAACATCAAGTGCGACAAATTTACACCAAGTGCGTCATCGGCGATTTTGATCATCTCCTTTGCTTCAACAGAATTATCATAAAGGTCCTTCGCCATCCCAACGTATTGGGACCCCTGTCCTGGAAATAGAAAAGCAATTTTACTCATTTTATTTTAAGCAAAAAAAAATTCATAATGACCAGACAAGATGTGTAGCACCAAAAGTGTAGCCGGCTCCAAAAGCAGATAAAATCAGATTATCCCCTTTTTTTATTTTTCCAGCTTTGAAATATTCAGTTAGGCAGAGAGGAATGGTTGCAGCAGTTGTGTTTCCATATTTATCAATATTAATCATAACTTTTTCAGGCCCAATGCCCATGCGCTTTGCTGTTGCGTCAATAATACGCAGGTTTGCCTGGTGAGGTACTAAATATGCAATATCTTCAGACTTTAAATTACTCAACAGCATTAGTTCTGCCGATACATCTGCCATCCCCTTGACTGCAACTTTGAAAACTGCCTTGCCATCCTGATAAATATAGTGCATTTTATTATCTACGGTTTCATGTGAAGATGGGTTTAAACTACCCCCTCCCAACATATATAGTGCGTTTTTGCCGGAGCCATCAACACGAAGAATTGAATTTTGTATCCCGAGTGAAAAGTTTTCTGAAGGTTCAAGTAAAACAGCAGAGGCTGCATCACCAAACAAGATACAAGTATTTCTATCAGTATAATCAACAATCGAACTCATTTTATCAGCACCAATTACTAAAACTTTTTGATACCTGCCCGATTCGATATGTGAACATCCTGTTTGCAGCGCAAATAAAAATCCAGAGCAGGCTGCGGAAAGGTCAAATCCCCAAGCATTTTTCGCACCGATATTTTCTTGAACCAAACAAGCAGTAGCAGGGAAAAACATATCCGGAGTAACAGTAGCAACTATGATTAAATCAATTTCATCAGGAGATATATTAAATGAATTCATCAAATCACGTGCAGCATTTGTTGCAAGATCACTTGTCGAACCATTCTCAATAATTCTTCGCTCTTTAATCCCTGTTCTTGTTTGTATCCACTCATCATTTGTATCTACAATAGATTCAAAAAATTTATTGTCTAAAATTTTTTCTGGTACATACATTCCAACTGCACTAACAACGGCATTTATTTTTTTATCACTGTTCATACTTAATTATTCCAGTTTATAGTTTTAATCTGCTCAATCGAACAACTATTAATTATTCATTTCAGCGGCAAGTTTACCAATTAGATTTTTATCAAACATTTCTTTGGCTCTCAAAACCATATTTTTTATCCCAAATGAAGAACTTGAGCCGTGCCCAATTATAGTTATAGCTTTCACACCAAGCAGAGGAATGCCGCCGTATTGATTAGGATCGAAAACTTGAAATGTTTTTCGAATAGTATTTCGCGACAATCCAATTTTAATTTTGTCCATAAAATTTGCATCAGCAGTTTTTTTAAGCATAGGTTTCATGATCTTTAAAAACGATTCGCCAAATTTGAGCAAAATATTGCCAACAAATCCATCGCATATAACAATGTTGACTTTACCTGTTAGAATGTCTCTGCCTTCAACATTGCCGAAGAAATTTAGCCCGGAGGTTTTTAATAGCTCAAAAGCTTCTTTAGTTACTTTGTTTCCTTTTTCATTTTCTTCACCTACCGATAGCAATCCGATTGTAGGGTTTTGCAGCCCAAACATTTCTTTCACGTAAACATTAGCTAATCTAGCAAAACCAACCAGATGCTGCGGCTTAGAATCCACAAAAGCACCAACATCAAAAAGCAATGTGACACCAGTTAAGTTGGGGATAAACGCTCCGATAGTAGGTCTTTCAACACCGGGCAATCTGCCGATTATCAGTGTCCCTGCAGCGGCTACTGCACCTGTATTTCCTGCGCTTACAAATGCATCTGCTTTGCCTGCGGATACCAAATTAGCACCAATTACTAAGGAAGATTTTTGTTTTGTTTTCAGTGCTGAAGTAGGAGAATCATTCATCGTAATTATTTCTTCCGACTGAATAATTTCAACTTCAGAAAGCGAAAGATTATTTTCGCTTGCAGTGGTAGTTATTTTTTCACTATCACCAACGAGAATTAATTGAAAATTCTTGTTCTCATTATACGCACTCAAAGCACCAACAACTTCATTCACAGGTGCAAAATCACCCCCCATTGCATCGACAACTATTCTGCATTGCGACTTTTCAGAATTAGACATCAGGGAGAAAATGATTATCAGCTCTTGGGAATAAACATTGAGCGACCATTGTAGTAACCGCAGGCAGGACATGCACGGTGGGTTAATTTCATTTCACCGCATTTAGCACAAGTGCCCATGGTTGATGGTGTAGCTTTGTAATGTGTTCTTCTTTTATCTCGTCTGCTTTTTGACCACTTACGTTTTGGATTTGGCATTTTAGTCTTTCTTAATTTTAATTTAATTTATTTTTCAGTTCAAGTAATGGTTTCCAGCGATTATCAACTTCTTCAGGGCTGCAACTACACTGACCATCATTTAGGTTTTTACCGCATCGCGGGCATAAACCTTTACAATCTTCATTACACAATTTTTTCATCGGAACTGCAAGCAAGATATAATCTCTAACATCCTCGGTAATATCAATTTTATCAGTATCTCTTGTAATATAAGTTACATCAACTAAATCGTCTTGTCCTTCAGGTTGATCGTGAAGATAAACCATTTTATATCTACTTTCAATTTGAGTAGAGTATATTTTAGCACATCTATCACACTCAAGTTCCGCTTTAACAGAAGTAGCAGCATCTAGTACTAATTGGTTGAGATATTTACTTAAGTTTACTTTTGTATAATATTTCCCAACAAATGGCTGTTCTAAATCAAGCTTTTTAATATCCTCTTCAAAGCGGAATTCATGCTCTCCGTCTTTTAAAGAGCTTATTTTTATTTTCATTTTACAAAATTCACGTTAAAACAGTGCAAAATATAGGAATAGCAACTTTGATAGTCAACCTTTTTAAATGATCTCAACGGTTCTCTTTTGTATTTTCTTCAAATTAAGCCAATTATCACAAAAAAACTTATTGATTGGTATTGTTTTTTTCCGGTTATCCACTTTTCTAAATTGGTAAACAGTTGATTTGTATTTTTACAATAAAAAAATAAAAATGTTAAAAGTTGAAAACCTCACCAAAAAGTTTAATGATGTTGTAGCTGTAAATGATATTTCATTTCAGCTTTCTGAGGGAAAAATGTTTGGACTATTAGGTCCGAACGGTGCTGGTAAAACAACAACAATTAGAACTGTATTGAACATTATCAAGCCCACTTCGGGCACTGTTCGTTTCAAAGACAAAGTAATTAACGAAGAATTTTTTAATGTGATAGGGTATTTACCTGAAGAAAGAGGCTTGTATAAAAAAAGTAAGGCTTGGGATGTGATAATGTACTTTGCAAGTCTTAAGAATATGAGTCATCACCTTGCAAATGAAGCTGCTAACAGGTGGATCAATAAACTCGATCTCGGTTCTTTGAAGACTAAGCGGATAGAGGAACTTTCAAAGGGAAATCAGCAAAAGGTACAATTTATTTGTGCAGTAATTCATAACCCGGAGCTTCTAATTCTTGATGAACCATTTAGCGGATTCGATCCAATCAATCAACAAATTATAAAGGATGTACTGCTTTCTTTTTCGAATTCAGGTAAATTAATCATTCTTTCTACTCATCAAATGGAAACTGCTGAAAAATTATGCTCGGAAATCCTGCTAATCAATAAAGGAAAAGAAGTCTGCAGCGGCAGTATATCAGAAATAAAAAGGAAATTTGCTTCCAATAATATTAAGATTGAATTTGAGGGCGATGGAACTTTTATTAAAAATTTGCCGTTTGTAAAAAGCGTTGATTCATACAACAACTATGCAGAAATTCAATTAGCTGATTCGTTTACACCTTCTGAATTTCTAAAAGCTGTGATAGATAAAATAGAAGTTAAGCATTTTTCCATTGTTGAGCCGACATTAAATAAAATTTTCATTGACGTAATTAAAGAAGATTCAAATAAAAAATGACAATCTTAAAAACTTTAGCAGTCGCAAGGTGGGAATATTTCGAGAAGATAAAAACAAAAGCATTCATAATTTCTATGGTAATCACTCCTTTGATCATCATAGCCTTTGCAGTTTTACCTTCTATGTTATCTCAGCAAGAAGATGAATCAACAAAGATTATCGGCATTATTGATCCAACTCAAAATTATTTCCAGGAATTAAGAAACGAGTTGAGTAAATATAAATTCAAGGATGATCAGCCCAATTTCGTATTACAAAATCTCTATAATTCTTCATTAAAGTTTGAGGATATGAAGAAGATAGCTGATAAAAAAGTATTTGATGGAAAAATACAAGGTTACATTTTAATACTAAACCCAAAAACTGATTCTTTGAAATTTGAGTTCAGAAGCAAAAGTATTGGCAGCTTCAGCGACCTTAACAAACTTGAGAATGAACTTAACAATATCAGGATTAAAAATTATCTTACCTCTGCAGGATTATCACAAAATATTAGGGAGATCGTAAATAACAACTCAGAGCTTGTCCAGATTATTATTGAAGAAGATGGGAAAGAAAGTTCCTCAGATTTTATGGTAGTATTTTTTTCCTCTTTTATTTTTATAATATTATTAATGATGATGGTTATCTACTCAGGCCAAATGTTAGTCAGAAGTCTTGTCGAAGAAAAAGCTAACAGGTTAATTGAAATACTTATTTCAAGCTGTACCCCCGAAGATCTTTTAACGGGAAAAATATTAGGGCTCAGTTTACTTGGGTTGACTCAACTTTTCATCTGGGCTTTGATTGGAATTACCCTTGCCGGTGCTGCGGTCATTCCCTATACAGCTTTCGAAAATGTTTTACCGATGCTAATTTATTTTATACTTGGCTTCTTGCTTTATACAACTATCTTTGTTGGTGTTGGTTCAATTGTTTCTACCGAGCAGGAAGCACAGCAAGTAACAAGCTATTTAAGTTTAATAATGATGCTTCCTGTGGTTATTGCAGTGCCTGCAATTCAAAACCCTGATACATTACTTGTTAAAATTTTATCTTTTTTCCCGCTTACAACTCCATCTATTATGCTATTGAGATTAAACATCTCCGAAATTTCCATTCCTGAAATACTTTTAACAATTTCGATCCTCATCCTGTCAATTGTATTTATGATTTATATTTCATCAAAGATTTTTAGAATTGGAATTCTTTCCTATGGAAAGCGACCTTCCTTAAAAGATATATCCCGATGGATTAAAGAGAAATAATTCTTTATTTATCTTTTCTTAAAGAATAAAAAGTTTTTATTCTTTTCTCTATTGATATTTTAGTTTAAATATTAAGTTTGGCTAACTAAAAATCAAATCATTAGAAGAATGCTTTTTATTTTTTCCGGACTTGCTGCTCTAATACCAATGATCATTTATCTCCTGATCATCTGGCGCTTTGATAGATACGACCGTGAACCATTCAAACTATTACTCCAAAATTATCTTTGGGGTGCAATTGGTGCTATTGCACTTGCCTTAATTGGCAGTGTGATTTTTTCAAGTGTAATTAATATTTTTATTCCTGATAATAATCTTGTTGATAAACTTAGTGCTATTGCAGTAGCACCTTTCGTGGAAGAAATTACCAAAGGGATCTTCTTATTCATCACTGTTTCGAGTATTAAATTTGATAATATTACTGATGGGATAGTTTATGGTGGTGCAATAGGGCTGGGTTTTGGAATGACTGAAAATTTTTTTTACTTCATTTCCGCTACAGATAGTATCTCGGGTTGGATCGCTATTATAATTATCAGAAATTTATTCTCTGGAGTAATGCATTGTGTCTCGACTGGAACTTTCGGAGCTTTCATTGCGATGGCAAAATTCAAATCCGGCATTGCTAAAGTAATTCTGCCTGCCGTTGGATTGGGTATCGCAATGTTTATTCATGCGGTATGGAACGCAAGTGTTAGTTTTGAAAGTACTGCTGCAATAGGGTTTTTGTTTTTATTTGTTACTGTGCTAATATTTATTATTACCTTTTCACTTTCAGTTAAAAACGAAAGAAAAATTATTTACTCTCAATTACTTTCCGAAGCGAGCAGCGGGTTAATTCCTGCGGCTCATCTGGAAATTTTAAGCTCGTCAGGCAGGGAGAGAAAAGGATGGATAGAAGAATCCATTAGAAAGACATACATAAAAGCGGCAACGACATTAGCATTTAGAAAAATTCAACTCGAAAATTCCAATGGGATGAGTAAATTGTACTATGAAAATGACATCTCTAATTACAGGTCATTTATTAAAAGTTTATTGAAAAATATTACTGCTACTTAAATGAATCTTAAGCAAAATAGGTTTACCATTTTTGCAGTTGAAAGTATATTTAATCCTGATAGAATAAATCAATTAGATTATTTTTCTATCGAGCATACAATACTCCTAAAGTCTTTTTTACTACAAAATTCTATTGAACACATTCTGAATAGTTATCCTGAAGAGGGAATAAATGTTCTATTGAATTCTGAAGATCAAAGCTTTATCCCCGAATTTTTATTTTCCGATTTGATTCAATTAATATATTGGGAAAAATTGGATAGGGATTTTTTATCTACTTTAATTGAAAGTTATTTCTCAAATAGTTTGGACAAGATTATTTTCCATAATCAAGCAATAGGTCTTACCTCCAGCGACTTAAATAAAGCATCGAGCCTGATTTCACAACAGGAGAATAATATTGTATTCGGTAAATCAGATAGTGAGTTTATTGCTTTCTTAGCGTTTAGAAATATTGACGCAGATACGCTGACAGAATTTGTAAACCCGGATTTTAATTACGACAAGTTTTTATCCGCTGTTACTCGGAATGATCATTTTCTTAATATACTATCGAATTTCATGATTATTAATGATTTCAAAAATTTCAATAAACTATATCATGAACTTTCGAAAAAAGAAAGTGAAGCATATTGCTCTCAAAAAATGCATGAAAAATTCACCCACCTTTTTATTGAGTACAAGGAGCTTTTAAAATGAGTAAAGTTGGTATTTTTGGCGGAACGTTCGATCCAATTCATCATGGACATTTAATTACAGCTCAATCGGTTAAAGAAATTCGGTCACTCGATAAAATAATTTTTATACCGGCTTTTATTTCGCCGCATAAACAACACGCTAAAGCTTCGAGCGCTGAGCATCGCCTAAATATGATCAAACTTGCTTTGGATGAAATTCCTTTTTTTGAATGCTCGGACTTTGAAATCAAACAACATACGATTTCTTACACAATAGATACACTTCGTGAGTTCAAAAAATTTTATGATCACATTGATTTAATAATCGGTTATGATAATATTTTTCAATTTCATACCTGGAAACAGCCAGATGAAATTTTAGAGTTAGCTGATGTGATTGTACTCAAAAGAAAATCATCTCACCCATTAAACTTTATCGATAAGTATGTTGAAGCTGCTACGTTCGTTCAAACACGTGGAATTGAAATAAGCGCAACCGATATTCGCAATCGCGTTCATCAAGGCAGACCGATTCACTATCTCCTACCTGCAATTGTTGAAAATTATATTTACGAAAATAAACTTTACAAGGAATAAAATTGAAAATATTAGTCACCGGAGGAGCTGGATTCATTGCTTCTCAAATAGCCGATGCATTTATTAACGAAGGTCATCAAGTTACAATCGTTGATGATCTTTCGACAGGGTTTAAAAAAAATTTAAACCCGAAAGCGAAATTTTTTCAAGCAAACATCTGTGATAAAAATCTTTCTCAACTATTTGAAAAAGAGCAGTTCGATGTTGTCAATCATCACGCTGCACAAATGGATGTCAGGCGATCAGTCAAAAACCCTGAGTTTGACGCAACAACGAATATACTCGGCACAATTAACTTGCTTCAAAATGCCATAAAGTATAAAGTTAATAAATTTATGTTTGCCTCTACAGGTGGGGCTGTTTATGGTGAACAGGAGTACTTCCCTGCTGATGAAAAACATCCAACACAGCCGCGCTCGCCTTATGGAATCTCTAAACTCGCAGTGGAAAAATATATTCACTTTTACAATGCAGAGTATGGATTGAAATATTCAATTCTTCGGTATGCAAATATTTACGGTCCACGCCAAAATCCTTTTGGAGAAGCCGGCGTTGTTGCAATTTTTTCTACAAAACTTTTAAAGGGTGATCAACCAATAATTAATGGCAATGGAAAACAAACACGTGATTATGTTTTTGTTGGTGATGTCGTAAAAGCTAATCTTCTCGCACTCAACGATGACGCAAATGATATTTATAATGTAGGAACAGAAATTGAAACCGACGTTAATCAGTTATTTCATTACATTAATTCAATCACAGGGGCAGGTAAAGAAGAAAAGCATGGACCCGCAGCACAAGGGGAACAAATGCGAAGCGTAATCACAAGCAATAAACTTTTTAATAAATTCGGCTGGCAACCCGAAACTAAAATTGAAAATGGATTGCAAGCAACTGTTGAATATTTCCGCAAAGAAATGAAAAAATAGAAATGGAAGAAAATATTTTAATTGAAAAGATTTCCTCCGGAGATAGAAGAACTGTAGCAAGATCAATCTCTATAGTTGAATCGGGCAATGGCAATTCAACCAAACTTATAAAAGAATTATTTTCAAAAACCGGAAATGCATATCGGATTGGAATTACAGGTCCTCCAGGTGCCGGAAAAAGTACAATTACTAATCAGCTTACAAAAATATTTCGCAATCAAAATAAAAAAGTTGGCATAATTGCAGTTGATCCCACCTCCCCTTTTACAGGCGGCGCTCTTCTAGGTGATCGCGTTCGTATGAATGACCTCGGTATGGACGAAGGAGTTTTTATTCGAAGTATGGCAACACGCGGCAGTCTTGGCGGATTATCTAAAAAAGCTATAGACGCAGCTGATATTCTTGACGCTGCCGGCTATGATATAATTATTTTTGAAACTGTGGGTGTTGGTCAGTCCGAACTTGATATTGCGCAAGCCGCTGATACTACAATAGTCGTACTTGTTCCCGAAAGCGGTGATTCAGTTCAAGCTATGAAAGCCGGGCTAATGGAAATTGCAGATTTTTTTGTATTAAATAAAAGCGACCGTCCGGGTTCTCAGCAAGCTTATACTGCACTTCAGACAATATTAATGATAAAAGATCATGATGAAAATTCCTGGCTTCCTAATATCATCAAAACTATTGCTTCTGAAAATAAAGGTATTGAAGAAATTGCTAATGAGATAGAAAGACACAAATCATTTATGAAAGAGAAAAATTTTTTTCTATCTAAAAGAGAATTACAAGCAAAAGTTAGAATTAAAGAAATTGTCGAGCACAAATTAAAAGATGAATTATGGAGCGAGACTGGAGAAAATTCTTTAAATTCGTCTTTGAAAAAAGTAATTCTCGGCAACGCCTCACCTTATCACATTGCCGACGAAATTATTAAAGAATTTAAAAATAGAATTTGAAGGAGTTTAAATGGATCAAAAACCTTTTCTGCCTGAACTAACAGAAAACCAAATTATAATCCGCAACACTATTAGAGAATTTGCAGAAAAAAATATTCGTCCAGTTATCATGGATTATGATGAATTACAGAAGTTCCCGATGGAAATAATGAAGCAGCTCGGCGAACTTGGTTTTCTTGGAATTCTCGTTCCCGAAGAATATGGTGGGGCTAATTTAGGTTATGTTGAATATGCAATTATAATTGAAGAACTTTCACGTGTTGATCCTTCAATCGGTCTTTCAGTTGCAGCACATAATGGTCTTTGCACAAATCACATCAATCGCTTTGGAAATGAAGCACAAAAGAAAAAGTATTTACCCGATCTTGCAAGCGGAAAAAAAATTGGGGCTTGGGGATTGACCGAATCTTTTTCTGGAAGTGATGCAGCGGGATTAAAAAGTTTTGCAGTTAAAGAAGGAAACTTTTGGATCTTAAATGGCAGTAAGCAATTCACTACTCACGGAACTGTAGGTGAAACTTACGTCGTTATGGCGATCACAAATAAGGATGCGGGGAAAAAAGGCATTTCTGCTTTCATTCTTGAAAAAGGAATGGAAGGATTAATAATCGGAAAGAAAGAAAATAAACTTGGTATGCGTGCAAGTGATACAACACAATTAGCTTTTGAAAATTGTAAAGTGCCTATTGAAAATCTTTGCGGCGAAGAAGGATTGGGCTTTATCAATTCAATGCAAATTCTTGAAGGCGGTAGAATCTCAATTGCAGCCTGTAGTGTTGGATTAGCTCAAGGTTGTCTTGATGCTTCATTAAAATATTCTCAAGAACGAAAACAGTTTGGTAAAGCACTTTCGGATTTTCAAGCGACTCAATTTAAACTTGCAGAAATGGCAACAAACATTGAAGCCGCAAGAATGTTGACTTATTGTGCCGCTGTAATGAAAGATGCAGGAATACCTAATACCAAAGAAGCAGCAGAAGCAAAACTTTTTGCAAGTGAAATTGCAGAAAAAGCTTCGAGTGAAGCTGTACAAATATTTGGCGGATATGGATTTATAAAAGAATATCCCGTAGAAAAATTTTATCGCGATGTTAAACTTCTTACTATCGGTGAAGGTACATCCGAAATTCAAAGAATAGTAATTGCGAGAGACCTACTGAAAAATTAAAAAAGTTTAAGTGTCATTCCCGCGTAAGTGGGAATCCATCCATACAAAGATTAGAAATAGATTCCTGCTTTCGCAGGAATGACGGATTAAGTCAATGAAAACAATCGGAACAAAAATAAATGAGAACGAATCTTTTCTTAAACGAGAAGATTTTCAAAAGGAATTGCTTCGAAAACTCGAGGCTGCAAAAGACATCGTAAAAGAAGGCGGCGGTAAGAAATCTATTGAGAAGCATAAAGCTAAAGGAAAACTTACTGCACGTGAAAGAGTGAATCTACTTGTAGATGACCCAGTTAAATTTTTTGAGTTAAGCACTTTTGCCGCTTATGGAATGTATGAAGAATACGGCGGTGCTCCTTCATCAGGGACTATTTATGGTGTTGGAAAAATCCACGGACGAGATTGCGTTATAGTTGCCAATGATGCAACTGTAAAAGCCGGTGCGTGGTTTCCTATCACTGCAAAGAAGAACTTACGCGCTCAAGAAATTGCAATGGAAAATCGTCTTCCAATAATTTATTTGGTTGATAGTGCTGGCGTTTTTCTTCCACTTCAAGAAGATATTTTCCCTGACAAAGAACACTTTGGAAGAATCTTTCGTAACAACGCAAAGATGTCTTCAATGGGTATTCCACAAATCGCTGCTATAATGGGACCTTGTGTTGCAGGAGGCGCCTATCTTCCGATCATGAGTGATGAAGCTTTAATCGTTGAAGGTGAAGGTTCCGTTTTTCTTGCTGGCGCTCATTTGGTTCGTGCTGCAATTGGAGAAGTAATTGATAATGAAAGTCTTGGCGGGGCAAAAGTTCAATCAAATATTTCTGGTGTTACAGACTACATAATGAAAAATGATGAGGATTGCATAGCACAAATAAAAAGTTTAGTCGAGAAGTTTGGAAAGAATCAAACAGCAGGATTTGATAGAATTGAAAGTAAACTTCCCAAATATCCGACAAAAGAAATTCTTGGTATTCTTCCGGAAGACACTTTAAAGCCTTACGATACCTATGAATTGATTTCTCGTATAGTTGATAATTCTGAAATAGATGAATACAAATCCGGATTTGGGAAAACTATTATTACCGCTTATGCACGAATCGATGGCTGGGCTGTTGGAATTGTTGCCAACCAAAGAAGTGTTGTAAAAACAGAACAAGGTGAAATGCAGGTCGGTGGAGTTATCTATTCTGATTCTGCAGATAAAGCTACACGATTCATTATGAATTGCAATCAAAAAAAGATTCCGCTTTTGTTTTTACAGGATGTGACCGGATTTATGGTTGGCAGTAAAGCTGAGCATGGTGGAATAATAAAAGATGGTGCAAAAATGGTAAATGCAGTTGCTAATTCCGTCGTTCCTAAAATTACAATTATCACTGGAAACAGTTTTGGTGCAGGCAATTATGCAATGTGCGGCAAAGCCTATGATCCACGATTTATTTTTGCTTATCCAAATGCTAAGATTTCTGTTATGGGCGGAAATCAGGCAAGCAGTGTTCTACTCGACATCAAACTAAAGCAAGAAGAAAAAAGCGGACACAAATTCAGCGATGAAGATAAAAAGAAATTGCTGAATGATATTCTAAAATCTTATGATGAAAAAAGTACTCCACTTTACGCCGCAGCACGATTATGGGTTGATGAAATAATTGATCCAGCAAAAACACGCGAATGGATTTCAATGTGTTTAGAAGTTGCAAATAATAATCCTGAAATACCAAAGTTTAATCCCGGTGTGATACAAACGTAAATAGAATTTTACCAATCATATACTAGGATCACTGAGTTGCACTTAGTGTTTTTTACTATCCTAAGTGCCTTTGTGGTGACAATGAAAATATTCTTAATATTAATAATTATAAATTTAGCGAACCAATCATTTTCCCAGCAGAGCAATATATCCAGAGCAGTAAATCATAGT